>JAMOQI010000075.1 GCA_027064095.1 Bacteroidales bacterium
GGACTTGTTGGGTTTCCGAGTGCCGGAAAGTCAACACTTCTTTCTGTGGTGTCTGCTGCAAAACCAGAAATAGCAGAATATCATTTTACTACATTAAAGCCCAATCTTGGTATAGTTCCATATCGCGATAATAAATCATTTATTATGGCTGATATTCCTGGTATTATTGAAGGAGCTCACGAAGGTAAGGGTCTTGGTCTAAGGTTTTTACGTCATATTGAGCGAAATTCTACTTTGCTTTTTATGGTTCCTGTTGATAGCGATGATATCAATAAAGAATATAATATTCTTTTAAATGAGTTAAGGCAATATAATCCAGAGTTATTGGATAAATCGAGAGTTCTTGCAATTACAAAATCGGATATTTTTGATGATGATATGCTTGAAGATTTAAAGCCTGAGCTTCCAACGGATATAGAAACGATCTTCATATCTTCAATAACAAATAGAGGAATTAACGAACTAAAAGATATTCTCTGGAGAAAAATGACTGACGATAATTTCTAATTAAATGTTAGAGCAAATGTCGCATATTGACCAAGAGATATTTCTCTTTATTAATGGATTTCATAATGCATTTTTTGATATTATTATGTTTTGGGTTTCCAAAACTGTTACTTGGATACCTCTTTGGTTATATTTTATATATCTTATAATAAGAAAATATAAAAAGATATCCTGGATTATAATAGTTGCATTAATAGCTTCAGTTGGTGTTTCTGATTTCGTTTCTGTACATCTTTTTAAAAATGTTTTTGAGAGGCTGCGCCCCTGTTATAATCCGGAAATTTCAAGTATAGTACACATTGTAAAAGATCACTGTGGAGGTAAATATGGGTTTGTTAGCTCGCACTCGGCAAATATGTTTTCTATAGCGACATTTATATTTCTGCTTTTTAAAAAAGATTTTCCTAAATACATTTTATTGGTTATTGTGTGGTCTGGTTTAATAGCATATAGTAGAGTGTATTTAGGTGTGCATTATCCTGGAGATATTATTGGTGGAGCTATATTAGGAAGTCTTGTTTCTGTAGTTTTTTATCTGTTTATTAAAAGATTTATCCCGCATTACAAGACTTTATAAAAAGCAGCAAAAGATATCTTATATTGTAGTGCAACAAAAAAAGTATTTAAATATAATTTTATGATAACCCAAATTTGGATGAAAATATTTTTCTAATAATATTTGTATTACTTAGTCGTCAGGATTATTTGTGAATAATCCGGGAGATGATACATAATAACATTTTTTAGGATAAAAATGACTGTTAAAAGTGTATTTTTTTAAAAATTAATTGGTGCGATTATTTATTTATATAGTAGATATACAGGCTTATACAAAAGGATATGTTTTAATTGACCATCAATAATATTAAATATTAGTTAATAACTTTATAAATAGGTTTATTATATAAAAAAATATTGTACTTTTGCAGCCCGAATTTTAGAATTAACTAAGAATAATTAAGATGTATGCAATCGTAGAGATCGCCGGTCAACAATTCAAAGTGGAAAAAGATCAACAGATTTTTGTTCACCGCTTGGATGGCGAAGAAGGAGCAAGCCTTGATTTCGATAAAGTTCTTTTAGTAGAGGACGGAAAGAAAATTAAGGTTGGAACACCAACTGTTGAGGGTGCCAAAGTTTCCGCAAAAATTATTTCTCACCTTAAAGGTGATAAAGTAATAGTTTTCAAGAAAAAACGTCGTAAAGGGTACAAGAAAAAGAATGGCCATCGCCAATACTTGACCAAGATTAGTATTGAAAATATTACATTATAATTTAATTAAGTTTAACCTTTAAAATCATATATCATGGCTCATAAAAAAGGTGCAGGTAGTTCAAAGAACGGTCGCGAATCGGAAAGTAAACGATTAGGTGTAAAAATTTACGGTGGTCAAGCAGTACGTGCTGGTAGTATTATTGTACGTCAAAGAGGTACTACTCATCATCCATCTACTAACGTTGGAATGGGAAAAGATCATACTTTATACTCTTTAGTTGACGGTACAGTTGAATTTAGAAAAAGAAGAGATAATCGCTCTTATGTTTCTGTTGTAGAGTTTCCAAAAGAATCTGAGGTTGCTAAGAATTAAGGCAATCGACATAAAATAAATAGAAGGCTGTTCATTATGGACGGCCTTTTTTATTACTTGTATTTTATTGAAATATAAAATTACGGTTAAATTTATAATAAAAACTATTTGAAAAATTTACATTTGAGAGATAACTTTATCGATACTTTTCCAAATGGATTTAGCTGTTAAATCCCATGAAAATTTATTTACTCTTTGTTTGCCTTTTTCAATCAATTCGCTTCTGTAATTTTTATCTTCTTCTACTCTCTGCATAGCTTTAGCAATTTCTCTAAAGTTAAAAGGGTCTACTAGTAGAGCAGCATCGCCAGCAACTTCAGGCATTGATGTTACATTAGATGTAATAACTGCAGTTTCAGCTTTAAAACCCTCTATAATTGGTATACCAAATCCTTCGAAATATGAAACGTAAACCATTGCTAATGATGAGCTAACCAGTTTGCTTAATGTTGTTGGGTCTAGATGGCCAAGGAAAATCACATCAGATTTGTGCGACATTTTAGAATAAGTATTTTTTATTTCTTTAGTCCAGTATTGTTTATTGCCTACTATAACAAGTTTAGAGCTTGATTTAGTTACCCTTTTATAATTGTCGAAACCTATAAATAAACCTACTAAGTTTTTTCTAGGATGTAAAGATCCAACAAAAATAAAAAAGTCTTTTTCGTTAGTAAACTTCTTTTTAACTTCTATTTTATCAAGCTCATTTATTGCATGGTAGTTTTCGTTTATGCCATTATATGCAATATCAACATTATTGCTATTGATTCCATACAATTTACAAATATCAGCTTTGGAATATTCTGATACAGTAAGTATTCTTTTTGCTTTTTTTGCAAACTTAGGAAAGAAATATTTGTAGTATTTTCTTGAGAAAAATGGTAAATCTTTTGGGTAATATTCAAAATTTAAATCATGAATAACAGGAATACTTGGAATAGAACTTCTTAAAGATAAATATCCATCAGGAGAGAAGAAAATGTCTGCTTTGTATTTTTTTAATATAAAAGGTATAGAAAGCTCAAACCATATTACAAAGAGAAAAGGATGTTTTGCCGGAGGTCCGATAACTACCGGTGTAACATTGTCGCTAAAAATAAATTTTTTATCATAAGGCCTATCAAAAATAAAAATAAATTCATGCTCAGGATGATTTATACTCAACCGTTTAAGAGACTCATAGCTAAACCATGCTATCCCATCCATTCTATTTCTTAGGAGTAATCTTGTATTTACAGCAATTATCAATTGATAAAGTTTTATGTTGAGTACAAATATCTAATTTTTTGAGCTTATTCCAACATTCTATTTGTGTTTTTTAATAAAAACATTTTAATAAAATGATGAAATCTTTCATATTCTATGAGTTATAAAGTATTAATATTCAGTATTTATTGTATGTAATTTTTTGTTGTGAGTTAGCAAAATAATATATTTTGTTGTGTTTGTAACAAAAAACTTGTATATTTGGGACGAAAATAATTAAAATATCAATCATAAATATTAGGGAGTATTTTTTCTTTATTTGCTTAATCGGTTATATTTTTTAATAATATTTATTTATGGGAGATTCAAAAAACATATTAATTGCTGAGGATGAACAAATAAGTTTTCGTTTATTGAGTCTTATTATTAATCATATTAATCCTAATTACTTTATTTTTCATGCACATAATGGAGTTGAAGCAATTGATTTATATAAGAATAATCAAATAGATCTTATTTTGATGGATGTTAAAATGCCGGAGATGAATGGAGTTGAAGCAACATTAAAAATTAGACAAATGGATCCAAAAATTCCCATTATAGCACAAACAGCATTTACTCAAGACCATGAGATTTTGACGATAGAAAAAGCGGGGGTCAATGATGTATTAGCAAAGCCAATACGTAAAGACTTATTGGCTTCAATTTTTAATAAATATCTATATTAGTACAATAATAGTTTTTCTATAATTTTATTTCATTTATACTCAAAATTTTATTTCTTCAAAAATGTATAACTTTAGCTACAATGCAAGGAGTAATGTTTGTATTTTTGCGCAAATTTTTTGATACATTTTTATATGGAAATAGCAAGTAAGTACAGCCCAAACGAAGTTGAAGAGAAGTGGTATTCTCATTGGTTAGAGAAGAAATATTTTCATTCAGAAGTCGACGATAGAGAATCATATACTATAGTTATACCACCACCAAATGTTACCGGTGTATTACATATGGGACATATGCTTAACAATACATTGCAGGATGTTTTGGTGCGTCGTGCCAGAATGCAAGGTAAGAATGCCTGTTGGGTACCTGGTACCGACCATGCTTCTATTGCTACAGAGGCAAAGGTTGTTGCTAAGCTAAAAGCTGAAGGTGTTGATAAGAATAATCTCACTCGTGATGAATTTCTTGAGCACGCTTGGGAATGGACACATAAACATGGTGGAATAATTCTTGAACAGCTTAAGAAACTAGGCGCCAGTTGTGACTGGGATAGAACTAAGTTTACTATGGATGATGATATGTCAGAATCCGTCATTAAGGTTTTTATTGATCTATACAACAAAGGCTTAATTTATCGTGGATACAGAATGGTAAATTGGGATCCAGAAGCTAAAACTACTGTTTCTGACGAAGAGGTTATACATGTTGAGAAAAATGGAAAGCTTTATTATTTACGTTATAAGATAGAAGGTGAAGATGAATATGTTACTATTGCGACTACAAGGCCTGAAACTATTTTGGGTGATTCAGCAGTTTGCTATAATCCTAACGATACACGATTTCAACACCTTAAAGGTAAAAAAGTTATAGTACCAATTGTTAATCGAGCAGTACCTTTAATAGAAGATGAGTATGTAGATATGGAATTTGGTACAGGTTGTTTGAAAATTACACCTGCTCATGATCCTAATGATAAACTGATTGGTGATAAGCACAAGCTAGAATTTATTGATATTTTTAATGAAGATGCTACTTTAAACGAACAAGGACTTCATTATGAGGGAATGGATAGATTTGCTTGCCGTAAAGAGATTATTGTAGAGCTTGATAGCATAGGTTCTCTAGTAAAAATTGAAGATTATAATAATAAGGTAGGAACTTCAGAGCGTACAGGAGCAGTTATTGAACCTCGTTTGTCTTATCAATGGTTTCTATCAATGGAGAAACTAGCTGAGCCTGCACTTAAAGCTGTAATGGAAGATGTTATAAAATTAGTACCGGAGAAATTCAAAAATACTTATCGTCATTGGATGGAGAATGTTCGTGATTGGAATATATCACGACAGCTATGGTGGGGACATCGTATTCCTGCTTATTTTTATGGTGAGGGTATTAATGATTTTGTTGTTGCTACAAACATTGAAGATGCTTTAAGGCTTGCAAAAGATAAAACCTTGAATCCTAATTTGAAAGCTGAAGATTTGCGTCAGGAAAGTGATGTCCTTGATACTTGGTTCTCCAGTTGGTTGTGGCCAATATCTGTTTTCGATGGAATCAGAAATCCTGAAAATAAAGAGATAAAGTATTATTATCCTACTAATGATTTGGTTACTGCTCCGGAGATTTTGTTCTTTTGGGTTGCTAGAATGATTATTGCCGGATATGAATGGCAAGGACAAAAACCCTTTAACTATGTTTATCTTACTGGAATTGTACGTGATAAACTGGGTAGAAAAATGAGCAAAAGCCTTGGTAATTCTCCAGACCCTATTATGTTGATGGATAAATATGGTGCTGATGGTGTTAGAGTTGGAATGCTATTGACTTCACCGGCAGGTAACGATTTGCCCTTTGATGAAGCACTGTGTGAACAAGGACGTAATTTTAGTAATAAAATATGGAATGCTCTAAGGCTTGTGAAAAGCTGGGAAACAACTGAAGGTAAATCTAGTAATTCTGCTAGTGCTGGTATTCAGTGGATGGAAGCTCGTATAAACCAAAATATTGCTATAATAGAAGATCATTTCTCTAAATATAGAATTTCGGATGCTCTAATGTCTATTTATAAGTTGATTTGGAATGACTTCTGCTCTAGTTATTTAGAGATAGTTAAGCCAGCTTATAAATCTCCAATAGAAAAAGATACTTATATTGCAACGGTAGGCTTCTTTGAGAAGTTAATGAAGATGCTTCATCCTTTTATGCCATTTATTACTGAAGAAGTTTGGCATATTTTGAATGAGCAAAGTAAGGATATTATTATTAGTGAAATGCCTATAGCCGCAGAATATGATAAAGAGGTAATTTCAAATTTTGAATTTACAGAGGAAGTCATAGGTGCTGTAAGAAATATACGCAATAAGAAGAATATTGCTAATAAAGAGAAACTAAAGCTTTTTGTTAAGCGTAATCAAGAAAAAGAGCTAAGTAAGGAGCTTGATGCTGTTATCATTAAACTTTGTAACTTAGAGTCCTTGGAATATATTAATAAAGATTTGGAAGGGGCAAACCGTTTTATGATAGGAACAGCAGAGTTTTTTATTCCTATGTTAGATAATATTGATGTAGAAGCTGAAATCAGTAAATTACAACAGGAATTGAAATATCAGAAAGGATTCTTAGCATCAGTAAATAAGAAGCTTTCTAATGAGCGTTTTGTTAATAATGCGCCCTCTAAAGTCGTGGATATTGAAAGAAAGAAAGCAGAAGATGCAGAAAGTAAAATTCGTATTATTGAGGAGCAGATAAATAGACTTTCATAGTTGAAGGTAGTTTATGAGCAAATATTGATATTAGTATTGAAGGAAATAAATAACGATAAGATATGTTAAGAACACACAATTGTGGAGAGCTTACAATAAGTAATGTAAACCAGGAAGTAATATTAAGTGGTTGGGTGCAGAAGTCTCGTGATCTCGGAGGAATGACATTTGTTGATTTACGTGATAGATATGGCATTACCCAGTTAGTATTTAATATGGAAACTAATGCTGAGCTATGTGAAGAAGCGCGTAAACTTGGTCGTGAGTTTGTAATACAAATTAAAGGGATTGTTAGTGAAAGAGAAAGTAAGAATAATAAGATAGCCACAGGTGAAATTGAAATAGTGGTTTCTGAATTGAATATTCTTAATATTTCAAAAACACCACCCTTTACTATTGAGAACGAAACCGATGGTGGTGAAGAAATACGAATGAAATATCGATATTTAGATATTAGACGTAATCCTATTAAAGAGAACCTATTGCTACGCAATAAGGTGGGTTTTGAAGTTAGATCTTATTTGCATAATATTGATTTTGTGGAAGTTGAAACACCGTATTTAATTAAATCTACTCCAGAGGGAGCAAGAGATTTTGTTGTTCCTTCAAGAATGAATCCCGGTACTTTTTATGCATTACCACAATCACCTCAAACATTTAAACAATTGTTAATGGTGGGAGGATACGACCGCTATTATCAGTTGGTGAAGTGCTTTCGCGATGAAGACTTACGTGCAGACCGTCAACCGGAGTTTACTCAAATTGATTGTGAAATGTCTTTTGTTGATCAAGAAGATATATTAAATGTATTTGAAGGTATGACTAAACACCTTTTTAAGAAAATTAAAGGTGTCGAAATGAATGATTTCCTACGAATACCTTATGATGATGCAATGAGATTGTATGGTAGTGATAAACCTGATATAAGGTTTGGTATGCAGTTCGTTGAGATAAATGAATTGGTTAAGAATAAAGGATTTAAGATATTTGATGATGCTGAATTAGTAGTAGGAATTTGTGCTCCAAATTGTGCTAATTACTCTAGAAAACAACTGGATAAGTTAACAGATTTTGTGCGGAAACCTCAAATAGGAGCTAAGGGTCTTGTTTATGTTAAGTATAACGAAGATGGAAGTTTTAAGTCTTCAGTTGATAAATTTTATTCACAAGAAGATCTTCAACTTGTGGCAGATAAAATGAAATCTAATAAGGGAGACTTATTATTGATACTTTCAGGAGATAAAGATCATACTCGAAATGCACTTAATGAGTTGCGTTTGGAAATGGGTAATAGACTTAACTTGAGGGATAAAAACGTATATGCTCCTCTTTGGGTAATTGATTTTCCACTTTTAGAATGGGATAGCGATAATGAGCGTTGGCACGCAATGCACCATCCATTTACCGCTCCAAAGCCAGATGAAATGGATATATTGAGCACTGAACCGGGTAAAGTTCATGCAAATGCTTATGATTTGGTTATTAATGGAGTAGAAATTGGTGGAGGTAGTATACGTATTTACAATAAAGATATTCAAGCCCAAATGTTTAAACATCTTGGCTTTAGTGAAGAAGATGCTAAAGAGCAATTCGGATTTTTAATGAATGCATTTGAATACGGAGCTCCGCCTCATGGTGGAATAGCACTTGGCTTTGATAGGTTAGTGGCTATGTTTGGCGGTAGTGATTCGATCAGAGATTATATTGCTTTTCCAAAGAATAATAGTGGACAGGATGTGATGATTTCTTCTCCATCTACAATAGCTGATAATCAGTTAGATGAACTTTTTTTGAAGATAACAAAAGTTAATGATTAATCTATGATTTTTACTAAAATTTAAATATACAAAGGAATACTACAATACTTAACCAATTGAATCTATTATTGTTAGGTATGCTGAGTGATTTGCTTTGTTTTAGAAGATAGCAAGCATACAAACCATTATTGAATTATTGACAATATTTTTTATTTACAAAAATTGTTTACTTTTGCTACATATAATCACTTACTAATGGCATTAGTCTTAAAAGTTTTGTAATAATTATTTTTGTTACTCATTTAGATTGGTTGAAATATAATCATATTTAAGTCAGAATTATTATAGTTATTTGCAGACCTTTAAAATATGAAGATGAAATTTTATGCCTTTAGTATTAATATTCTGGTGGTTAGTTCGAATTTTATAATAAGTAGTGATAATTAATAAATAAAATATTTAATAACAATATGGGAACTATCAACTTTAGAGTGTCAGGAAAATGGTCGAGCTTTTTGATTAATGCATTAGTTACATTAGCAATAGGTCTTTTATTAGTGTTAGCACCACAAACTGTTTATAAAACGATTGTTATAAGTGTTGGAGTAGTTTTGTTTATAGGAGGTTTAATTTCATTGATTTATGTTAATAGATCACAAACATTAACAATTAAGAATAAATCATTTTGGTATATTCAAGCTGTAATAAATATTGTTATTGGGGTTTTTATATTCTTACAACCAGAGCTTGTCGTAAACTTATTAAGGTATTTTATCTCTATTTGGTTAATATTAGTTGGTGTTATCCAGTTATTATATTCCTCAGGACAAAGTAAAATATATGGTAATGTAAGTGTTATGTTAATAAACAGCATATTAGCTTTGTTAGTTGGGATAATATTTTTGATTTGGCCTGAATTCCCTCTTTTAATTATTGGATATTTAAATATTTTTATAAGTATTATTTTGTTTTATTATTCTATAGTATTTTATTCCAATCGAAACCAAGGGAATATTAAGAATGCAGATAATATTGAAGATGCAGAGATAGTTGAGGAAACAATAGAATAACAAGAATAATATGGTATTATTTCTGTAATAACCAAGAATTCTTAATTATTGATTATGTAAAGCGTCAATTAAAAGACGTATATATAGTTATTCACAAGAAAAAAAATAAAATATATTTTCGCTGCCGTTTATTAAAATTAATAGACGGATATTATTAATTTTTATTGTTTTGTATTATGGCTTTTTTAACAAAAGAGAAGCTTTTTAGTTTGAGCTGGTTTAAATCCTATTCATTTATCGTGTTAGGAACCTTTATTATGGCAATAGCATATGTTTTGTTTATTAGTCCATATAAATTTGCTCCTGGCGGAGTGTATGGTATTGCAATAGTCCTACACCATTTATTAGGTTTACCAATTGGGTTAACAGGTATTTTCATGGATATCCCACTAACTATTCTTGGTATTTGGATTTTGGGTCCACGATTTGGAGCAAAAACAATTGTAGGAATGCTTCTGTTGTCTGGTTGGATTAGTTTAATAGAGTATTTGTATGGATATGAACCATTTGTAGTTGATCAACCACTGTTATCAGCCTTGTATGGAGGTGTCTTAATAGGTATAGGTTTGGGCCTTGTCTTTAAATCTAAGGCTACTTCTGGAGGTTCGGATATTATTGCTATGATTTTGGCCAAATATATTCACCTTCCTCTTGGCCAGCTTATGATATATGTAGATTCTTCCATAGTACTATTTTCATGGTTGGCTTTTAAAGACCCTATGATTCCTCTTATCTCCTGGGTTATTATTTTTATTACTGGTAAAGTAGTGGATATTATCATTGAAGGTGTTAATTATGATAAAACTTTAATTATTATTTCAAATCAGCATGAAGCAATTAGAGATAAGATTGTGAATGATTTGAAGCGTGGAGGTACTTTTGTAAAAGGTGAAGGAATGTATAATGGTTCAGATAAAACAATTATTTATACTGTTGTAAGCCGTCGTGAACTTACAATTTTGCAGTCTTTTATTCATAATGTAGATCCTGATGCCTTTCTTACCGTAATAAATGCTAATGAAGTGTTAGGAGATGGATTTAGGTCATTGAAAGATAAAGTAGAAAGCTAATAGAATGGGAATAGCAAAGGATATCGGTAATAAAGGCGAAAATATTGCCGCTAATTATCTCGTAGAAAAGTCATATAAGATTATAAAACGAAATTGGCACTTTGGAAAACTCGAAATTGATATTATTGCTATTGATAATAATAATACCCTTGTTTTTGTAGAAGTCAAAACCAGGTCATTTGATTATATAGTAGAACCGGAACTTTCGCTGACTAAAAAGCAACAGCGATTTTTAATACGAGCAGCTAATGCTTTTATTGATATGTATTCTTACGATATGGAAGCACGCTTTGATTTGATATCTATTGTGATGCATCCTGAAGGTTATGAGCTTAACCATATTGATGAAGTATTTTTATTCTTGTAAAAATAATTGTAATTTGATATCGTTTTAACCCGCATTATTTATACAAAAGCAAAGCAAATTGTATGAATAAACAATGAATGGTGGCGTATAATGTGGAACCAGATTTTAAAAAAACTCAAATTTGAATATTTTAAAAATACTTGAGGTTATTAGTTTAATTAATTGTCAGGATTATTTGTGAATAATCCGGGTTAAGGTTGTGTTTTTTTAGAAAATAGTTCGTAGAATAAAATGAAAAAAGCGGCTATTAAAGCCGCTTCTTCACTTCCCAAACAATGCTCTGAATAAACAGAGTAAAATAAACACACAATAAATATTTTTTAAATACTTACCTATGGCAGGTCTATATTAAATTCTTTTTTAAACATTTGTTTTACCTCATCATTTAGTTGAGCATAATATGCTTCTATTTCTGATTTCTTCATGCCAGATTTTCTCCATTCGTCCATCTTAGCATTGGTTTGTTCAAATATTTTATCTTCGTAAGGTTTTATTTTTTGTCGAATACCTGAATTATCTTTATTGGATAAAGCATTTATATTAATATAATATTTACTTGCATATTTCCCCCATTTAATAGGAAATAATTCACCTTTTAGTTTTAATGCAGCGTAGCAAACAGGAGAGTCTTTAAGTTCATCATTTCTTTTTAAAACTTCAGGAAAACTGTTTTTTCCTTTAATCCATGTAGGCACAACTATGGAAGTTAATGGAAACCCTACCACTGACCAAAGAGTACTATATTCAGGATTTTCACCTTTCTTTACTCCTTGGATAACGCATGCAGAAGCACTACTTCTTCTAGGAATAAAGTCATGAAAAAAAGTGTAAGTAGGAATATTTTGAGCTATTTCCGAATATTCTTTATATAAATCTACATTCATTAAAGAGTGTTTAAGACCTTTAGTGACATCTTCTATAATAAACCTTGCATCAAAAGTATTGGTTGCTGATGCATTATAGAATAATTCATTTACAGTATTATATCTGATATAACCACTACTTTCTTTGCCGTATCTACCTGTAAATGAATAGTTAGCTCTTAATACATAACCAAAAGGAGCTACTTTTGGATCATTAGCATCAAACTTTACATAGCCTTTATTATTCATCTCGTACATAGCAGCTCCACCTTGAGCGTCGATAACACCAAAATTAGCTTCAAGACCGGTTGGCTTAGGAAAATCATCCATCATTTTCTCAAAATCGGCTAGAGTAGCACAATTCGCAAGTGCTTTTTTTATTAATTTTCCTTCTAGTCCGGTTAGTTTATTTGTATCTCCAAAGTTTAAGTTGTATGATGCTGAATTCATTATTGCAAATCCCTCACTATTTTGGCCTATCCAGACGCTACTACCTTTTATATCCCCTGAATTTACTAGCCCCATATATTCATATTTTCCATCATCAAAGTAAGCTATTTTGTTGTGTATAGACCAAGTGTCTCTGTTTTTCCAAAGCAATGGCCGGCCATCTTTAGTATATTTTCCTGAAACAACAGCAACAGTACATGCTTCTGAAAGTAAATGAAAAGAGAATGTAAATATTAGTAGTAATATTAGATATTTGAATTTCATAATTGATTCTTTTGGTCGTTTATATTATAGCCACCCGCCATTAGAAGTGTTAATTCCATCAGCGTTGTTTTCACCGCCAAATGTATATATTGGTAATCCAATAACATTTAGTTCTTTAGCAGGAATTGGAAAATGTAACATTGTTCCTTTTTGTAACATATCTCTACGTCGCATATCGTAATAATTAATACCAAAACCAGCTACAAAAAATTCTATATCTCTTTCATAGAATATTGCGTCTAGTACTTGCTGTTTTGTTGCTGAAGCTGATAATGGAGGTAAGTTACCTCTACTGATTCTTGAACTTGTATTCAATATGTTTATAGCCATTGGGAGTTGATTTAAATGTGCGTAAGCTTCTGCTTTTAATAAATCAATTTCGTTTTTATACATTTCTGGGAAATAGTCTGCTGTAGAAAAGCTATAATTTATTCTTTTATATAAGTAGAATGAGTAATGATAATATCCTCTTTCAGGTTTAAAAGGACAAATATTATCATGAGCAAAATCAGTTCCTAATCTAGCATCTATAGATGTTGCTATTCCTGGGTCTGCACCACTAGTAAGTCGTTTGGTATAAGAACTGTCCATTAAATTTATTATTCTAGCATCAACTCTCACCCAGTCGTCACGTTCATAAGAATAATGATATACCCAGTTTTTCCAGTTTACATTATCCAAAAAGACTTCAAAATCGGATGTGATTCCTAGATTAGCATTGTCTATAACAGCTTGCCAATTTATAGCATCATTTTGTGTAGCATTTCTGGAGTTGTAAACAAGAAAACGAGCAATATAAGAATGTGCTAATTGCGAAATTTCATTATTAGTATAATCTTTTCCATTAATCCAATCACTTGGGATAATAAAATTATTTGCATCTGCTATAGCAATACATTTTTCTAATGATGAAATTGCTGCAGCAGTTACATCAGAATAATTACTAATAGGTACATCAGAAGGGTTTTCAGTATCGTAATTAAGTATATAAGCCTTATCATAATTAAGACCAATATATCCTAATGATAAACCATGAATGAAGTAACTCATTGCCTCTACCATTTTTGTGTCTTCTCCATTTTCTCCAATCACCATTCCTTCATCAAGAACTTTAAGAATATCATTAGCAGTATTTATATCTGCATATAATTTAGTCCAATAATGTTCAAAAATATAAGCATATCTATAACTTTCTGAATTATCAAATGTTTGTCGAGGTTCAGAAGATAGGTCAAACATTCCTGAATTTAACCACGAACTAGTTCCTTGATCGGCCATTGTCATCATTGACATTGCTGGCGACCATGAGTGTGTTTGTGCGCCAATATACCAATTGTAAAATAAGCTTGATGCCACGCCATAAACAGAAGCCGGGTCTGAGTAGACATCTTCAATGCTAGGGTCACTGTCGTTTTCAATTTGTAATTTTTTTGTACAACTAGCCAAAAGTATTAAGGCTAGAGCAAATATATATATTCCTTTATATTTCATAATACTGTATTTTTTCATGATTAAAATCTAAATTCTAGTGAAGCTGAAAATGTTCTAAAATTTGGATATCCAAAGTTATCAAAAGCAAAAGTTGTTAAGTCTCCTGATGAAGCAACTTCAGGATCATATCCACTATACTTCGTAAATGTAAGGAAGTTTCTACCTACTAAACCAAATTTAACAGATTTAAAAAATCCTTTCCATAATTTTGGTTTTAGAGTATAAAATAACGACATTTCTCTTAATTTCAGGAATGTACCATCTTCTACAAAATATGAATTTATTGACTGTTGGTAGAAATTGCTGTAATAAGCTGTGGATTTCTTTTCGCTTTCTGCCTTGCCAAATTGGTCAAATTCAATAGCTCTACTATCACGGAAAGTATACTGATGAGTGTAATTATAAACATCGCCACCTTGTTTCCAATCTAATAACATATAGAACTGGAAGTTTTTATAATTATAAGTAGTCATTAAACTCATATGGAAATCTGGGTTCCCATCACCGATGGCTATTTTGTCAGGGTTGCCATCATTATCAGCATCATATGGAATTGCAGCTTCAGACTTAGTTCCTTGAGTTCCTTTGGCTATTACATATCCATCGCTATTTACTTCGTAATCATCTATAGTTTTTCCTGCGGGCAATTGGTTTGCCATTTGGTCTAGAGATTTTACCCAATCATAGCCATATATTATACCGAATGGTTCACCCGGATTAATATAATATGCACTATGAGGACCGGTATAATATGATGGTATTGTTAGGCTAACCATTTTTTGACTGATCTTATCGAAGTTAAGTTGGAAATGTAAATTTTGATCTTTTGTTTTAATGGCATTATAACCAAGAGACATTTCTAAAACATTAGATTTCATATCTCCAACATTTCTCCATTGATAAGGATAGCCAAGATGTGATGCCAATGGTACCTTAGCAAAAGCACCAATAGTATTTGTAATTGAATAGCTAACGGTGAAGTTAAATTTCTTGAAGAAATATGCATCCATTGCTAATTCCAATTCACGAGCTTCTGATGGTTTAAGGTTTTTATTTCCCAATTGGTCGCGGTACAATTGACCATTGTTGAAATAGTATGTTTCATATTGCCATGAATAACCTGGTCGTAATCCTGAAGTACCATAAGCAGCTCTTAATTTTAACTCATCAACATTTGGTATTTCTAGGTCTTCTGTTATGCGATATGCTCCAGCAACACGAAAATAGCTTTGCCATCTTTCGTTAGCACCAAATAAGGATGAACCATCACGACGTACAAGACCGGAGAATAGATATTTACCTTTATAATCTACATCTACAATGCCAAATAAGTCAATTGCTCTTATTGCACCATTATATGAATTTAAAGTTGATTTTGTAGGGTCTGTATTGTCAAGTTGAGGAATGTTTGGCACTATAAAGTCTCTACCGGTAACGCTAAAGTCTTTATAATTTTCGTCCTCATACATATAACTTAATTTACTTTTTATTAACCAATCTCCAAATACTTTATTTATATTTAAGGTTGTTTGAAATACTTGATTGTTTGCTGTGTATTCCTCTTTATAAAGAGAGCCTCCAATATTTTGGTTTCCTCCGTATAAATAACCTTTAGGAGTGTATGTATTATAATATTTGTTGAAATTTTCGTAGCTATATTTAGCTTTTATATTTAACCAATCAAAGATAATAACCTTGGCATTTACATTTGTCATAAATGTATTTTTGCGAGTATCGCGTTGACGATAATGAAGTGGATAAAGAGGGTTTTCATTAATACTCCATGGATCAGGTATTATTTTATATGGTGAACCATCAGTATTAGTTTGGTTCAAGTCAACATCAGGATTTAAAAATAGCAAATCGTAGAAGCTGCTATTAGAACCTGGTTTATCAGAGTAAGATGAAATGTATAAATTTGATGTTGATAAACTAATTCTTTTTCCAATCCTTGTATCAGCATTAAATCTTAAGTTTCTTCGAGTATATCCTTCTGTATTAAAAATAATACCTTCATTATGGTGGTTTTCAAAAGACAAAAACAGATTAGATGCTTTTGTTTTATTTGCTATACCAATATAATTGGTATAAAAGTTTCCACTTTTATAAAAGTCCTTTTGATGATTTCTAAGCACAGCATATTCTTGGTCTGCATATCCGGAATTTGTGAGAGAACGGCTACCACTTACCACATTACCATCAGCATCATAAACGACACCTGCATAACGTGTATAAGGATATTCAATACCATTATTAGAGTCTAATTGGTATGGATGGTGTGTTGCTAAATCAATATATTTTGACAAAGTCGAATTACCAATTTCATTTCTTACAACTACTTCGTAAGAGTCTTTCATTCCTCTACCTCTCTTGGTGTTAATTACTATTACACCGGCAGCAGCTCTTGAACCATAAAGTGCTGATGCAGCAGCACCTTTAACAACTTCCATACTTTCAATATCGTCTGAATTCATATCAGCTAAAGATGTTTGAACCATTATTCCATCGACAATAATCAATGGATTATTATTCCCAAGCATTGATGTTGCTCCTCTCAAGCGAATAGATGCACCTACACCTGGTTGGCCACTAGTTTGTGTAACAACTACACCGGGAATTTTTCCTTGCAAAATACTAGCTGATGATGTTGCCGGTACTTTTTTTAAGTCTGCAGCATCAAGATGTTCTACTGTAATAGTAAGTTTCTCTTTAGTTGTTTTTCCTGCAACACCTGATACAATAACCGCCTTTAATTCCTGTGCTGATGGCTCTAAACTAATGTTTAATTTTGATTTACCTTTAATGTCAACCTCTTTTGGGTTGAATCCAAGGTATTGAACAATTAAAACATTAACCCCTTCGGGGACGGTGATAGTAAAATTTCCATTTACATCAGTTATAGCATGAATGCTAGTATTTCCTTTGGCAACAATTGTTGCTCCTGGAAGTGCCTCTCCTTTATTGTCGTACACTACTCCTGTTATAACTCTATCTTTATTTTCTTCTATCTGTGGTGTAACATTAGAGTTTACATCATTGTTATAGGAATCTTCTTTTACAATAACGTAATAATCTGTTCTAAGCTTTTTGTATTTAACTCCTTTGCCTTTTGTAAGTTTGTTCAGGGCAGCATCAATGTTTTTTTCTTTTAATATCTTAGCTTTCTCTGAGTCTGAAATTACAATATAAGCATCGGCATCATACGTAACCGAAACATCGAATTTCTTTTCTAATTTTTTTACAATGTTCTCAAACTGAACTTTACTTCCTTGACTTATGTAAGATGGGCTTTTCGCTTGACTAAGTCCATAACTTATAAGAAGTGTAAGTAGTAGTATTAATTTTCTCATAAATTGTTGTTTTATATAAATTAAATTATTCTATAATTATTGAATCATTTCTATGAATTATATTTCTGTCCAATACATTGGATAAGCCTTTGAGAATCAAATCTAAATCATCAGAAGGTGCAGAGCCTCCTATTCTTTTTTCTCCAATTTCTTTATCCTTAATAATTACTGTTTTATTAAATTGAATTCTAAATACTTCTGCAATATCGTTAATTGTAAATTTGTCAAATTTTATTTTATCTTCAAGCCACATATTATAAATGCTAGGATTGACATTTTTAATTTTTGGGGAGGCTCCACCCTTATGATAACTTACCATATTACCGGGAGATAATATGATGTTGTTATATTCATTTTTATCAAAATTGTTTAATAGAATTTTACCCTCTGCAAGTACTACATCGGTTTCTAATTCGTTGCAGTTAACATCGAACTTAGTTCCCAATACTGTGATGTCATAGTCGCTTGTTTTTACAATAAATTTTTTACCGTCATTTTTTGCTATTTCAAAGAATCCTTCACCCTTAAGCAAATGTATTTTTCTGTTGAAAGTCAAAATTCTTGAATCAGAGTATTCTATGGTAGTTCCTTTTTTTAAATGGATAATAGAACCGTCAGGAAGAGTATATGTTTTTACTCTTTCATTGTTAGCAGTTAATATTTTTGTTCTATTTAAATCAGTGGCAATTCCGCCAAAAATTAAAATTGCTCCAATTATAATAGCGGCATATTTCAGAATTCCTCTTAGCTTATTTCTAACTTCAGATTTGTTAATTTGTTTCTCAATTAACATAAATATTTTATCTTTGTTATAAGTGTTTTTAGATGTTGAGATAGAGTTCCATACTTTCTTAGATGCTGAATATTCTTTTGAAAATTCAACGTCTTTAGCTAATAATTGTTCCACTAATTTGTTTTCTTCTAAATTAGTTTCCTTAGCTAAATGTTTTGCTATTAATTCCCAATTATACTCTTTCATTTGGTTTAAGTTATTTATTTAGAGCTTTATTATTTTGTACGATTCTTTTCCCGCTGAAGAATTTATTTTTAGAAAATATATTCCTGACTGTAGATATTGCAAATTTATTGTTCTACTTCCGGACTCATCATTATCCGCAATTTTAGCTGAAAATACTCTAATTCCATTTGAATTGAATATTTCAATAATACTACCCTTTAGATATTTGTATTCAAGATTTATATTTCCATTAGTTATAGTAGGGTAAATTTTTAAAGTTTCCGGATAATAATTGTTTATTTCTTTCTCAATATCAATAGATTCATAATTTGACCAACCATCATTTTTCCATCTCCCTGCATACTTTGCGCGTACTCTAAATCTATGCAAATCAGTACTTGTATAAGTGTAAGATAATGAGGTTGATGTGGTATTATTTGCAAGTGTTTTCCAGTTATTACTTCCATCTTTTACTTGAATTTCATAAGCTTGAGGTGTTATTTTAGGGGGATAATACCATGCTACTTCTACGGTATTAGTTTCCATTTTAATTCTAGGTTTTGCCATTTCTGGTACAGGGGTCATATCTACTACTGCTCCGGTAATATTTGAATATCCTCCTGCATTAAAGCTACCTTGAATATTGTACCAACCATTTGCACTTCCCCACCATCCCATATTCAGATGATAATATTGAGTGGCTTGACCGATATCTTTTATCCCATCGCATACAATAGCATGACCTGCACCTGATGAAGTATAAATAGGAAATTGAACTGGTAATTTATTTAATAGATTGGAGTCAATTCTTGTCCAAAACTGATTTGCAGATCTAGAGATATACTCTGCAGTATATCTAAAGTGCTTGTTTGCAGCTGCAGGTATTCTATTTACATTGGAAGTTGAACCATTATATTCAAAATCCATATTTACAGCAACAGCACAATTATAAGCTAATTTACCTAATTCCATTCTCTGAGAGCTGGTAGAAGCTACTTTATAATAATGGTCTTTAATATTATTCCAATTAGTGTAGTTGCTTTCATAGTTTACTGTGTAAGTTCCCAATGAGCTTCCGTAATTGTCACTATATGTATGACTGCCTATGCCAATTCTAGGCCATTGAAAATATTGTAATACTTCAGTAAAAGTAAGTGCTACACAACCAACAGCATAGTTGCCGGGTGTATAAAGATTAGTTACATTTATTGTGTGATTATTTTCATCTTTACAATTTACTTGTCCATATAAAGATTGTAATAATGGTCCAACTTGTGATTTGCTTTCTTTTAGTATTATGTTTGTAGTACTTATTTTTTCTCTTTCTCGTCTCCATTCTCTTTTGTTTTTTAGTACAAATTGGCTGTTAAATTCTTTATTTTTAATAAATTGAACCAAGTCATCTTTTATCAAATTATAGAATGATAATGGGTTGGATTTATCAAAATTTGCTGGTATGTTAATATTGTTATTTGTTGAGAAAGCTTTTATAGGTGGGAGTTCTTCTTTTTTTGAGATTACAATAAATGCATTTTCATAATTAAATAAAATAGCAAGAGTGTCAATATGATTTACAATAGCATAAGCGTTAAAGTTTTTGTCTTTAATGCTATTTTCAATCTCAAAGTTACTTCTAATTGAGTTAATGTCCTTATCATTTATATTTTGGCCATTAATGTTTAAAGAAATAATAATTAGAAATAATATGCTATAATATCTCATGAATTTATAAATTAATAATAAATGTCGATGCTGTTAACAGCATCGACATTTAAAAAGTGGCTTATTTTACAACTGAGAATTTACCAGTTGATGATGAGTTTCCGGAAATAATATTATAGATATACATTCCTGAATTAAAAGAAGATAGATCTAAATTATAGATTCCACTAGTAGCATTAATATTTTGATTAAAGATTACTTTTCCTGTAATATCATATATTACTAAACTAGCTGATTTAGCAATAGGCATTTCAAAAGTAATTAAAGAAGATGCTGGATTTGGATAAGCTTTAAAAGTTGTATTAATGGAAACTTCATTAATACCAATACCAGTTTTAACAAAAGTACCGGCAACAGCTGCATCAACAATATCTTTTACAAGAGCGTCAATTATAGATTGGTCGTAATTAGAACCATCACCCAATGCGCCAATTCTTAAAGAAGAAGTGATGATATTTTGGTTATATAACATTGATGTTTTTCCAGCAAAATCGTAATTAGATGGACCCATTTCGTATAGAACAGTAGAAGATGAAGTAACATCAAAAGCATCTGCCCACCAAACAGAAGAATATTTCCATTTGATACTATCAACAGAAGTGATAGTATTTGTTGAAGCTTTTAGTGCAACTTCTAACCCATTGAAAGTGCTTAAAGTGTCATCGCCATGTGATTGAGCTACGTAATTGTCAATACCTAGTACGTCATAACAAAAATCACCTGCATTAAAATCATCTGGAGCAGAACCATATATATCGTATATAAAGTCTAAACCATCAATCCAAACAACATTACCGGAATCAACAAATTGAGTAAGTGCAGCGTTGAATTTAATAGCACCAGGTCCTACACCTGCAGTATCGCTTATATCCCATAGGTTCAAATTAACACCATCGTTAGCAGTTGTCCAAATCACCATGTCGTAATCTTTTAGGTCGTTATAACTAGGGGCTGCATTAGTGTCAATATTGATATGGCTGTATTGATAATTAGCGTGTGCTAAAGCGGTATCAATACGAAAGGATTCATCTGATGAACCATTTACATCATCATCTACAACAAGCACTTTGTATTGTGCGTTTGCAATACCAAATGTCATTAAAAACATTGCAATAAAAAGTAAATTTTTTCTCATTTTTCGAAAATTTAAGTTATTAATAAAAGAATTATGTTATTATGTTTCTATATGTAGACGCAAATAAATTTATAATACCCTACCAAAATATAATATTACATGGAATATAATTTGAGTTATAATATAGAAGTTGTACTCATAGATTTTTCAGTTTAATATAATAAACTAGTAAATTTAGTTTTTAGATTAAATATTATTTGCAATAGATTCTGCAATTTTCTGACCATCAATGGCTGCCGAAACAATTCCTCCTGCATATCCTGCTCCTTCGCCTGCAGGATAAAGATTTGATATTTGAGGGTGTTGCAGAGTTTCTTTTTCTCTTGGGATACGAATAGGAGAGGAGGTCCTACTTTCTACTCCTAATATTACGGCTTCATTAGTTAGGTATCCATGCATTTTTTTATCAAATTGTTTAAACCCTTGTTGTAAGCGAGGGCCTATATGATCTGGAAGCCACATATGCAATGGAGATGAAATAATTCCGGGATGATATGAAGTTTCCGGTAAACTTTTAGAGACTTTTCCTCTTACGAAATCCCCCATTCGTTGAGCTGGTGCTACTTGTCCTATACCGCCATTATTAAAAGCCATTTGTTCTAAATTTTGTTGAAATTTTAATCCTGCCATTACTCCATGCTCCTTATAGTTATCTAAGTCTTCTATGTTTATTTGTACTACCATACCTGAGTTTGCATATTTAGAGTTGCGCATAGAAGGAGACATGCCATTCACAACAAGCTCATTGGGCGAAGTTGTTGCAGGAACTATAAATCCACCAGGACACATGCAAAATGAGTAAACTCCACGCCCTTCCACTTGATTTACAAGGCTATATGCCGCAGCGGGTAAGTAGTTACTCCTTGTCTGGCAGTGATATTGTATACTGTCAATTATGTGTTGAGGATGTTCTATTCTTACTCCCATTGCAAAAGCTTTTGCTTCTAAAAGGATATTGTTTTTATATAGAAGCTCATATATATTTCTTGCGGAATGACCTGTGGCTAAAATGACTGATTTTCCCTCAAACTTTTCTTCTCCTACTTTTACTCCTTTTATTTTGTTTGATTCAAGAATAAGGCCATCAACTCTTTTGTTAAAATGAATTTCTCCGCCATATTCTATAATGCTTTCACGTATCTTTTGTATTATTCTGGGTAGTTTATTTGTTCCTATGTGAGGATGAGCATCAACACCAATATTGTCATCAGCACCATGAAATATTAATAAATCAAGGATAGACCTTACACTGCCTCTTTTTGTGGAACGAGTATATAATTTCCCATCAGAAAATGTACCTGCTCCCCCTTCTCCAAAAGCATAGTTGCTATCTTCGTTAACAATACTTTCTCTATTCAGCAACGCAATATCTCGTTTCCTTGCTTTAACATCCTTTCCGCGTTCAAGTATAATGGGTTTATAGCCAAGTTCTATTAATCGTAAGCCGGCAAATAGTCCTGCGGGTCCACTACCAACGATAATTATACGTTTACTGTCTTTAACATTTTTAAAATCCGGGCTAAATGGTTTCCTGTCCGGAGTCTCATTTATAAATGCTTCTACTCTAACATTTATTTTAATATTTCTGTTGCGAGCATCAATAGATTTTCTTAACGTAACAGCAGCTTTTAGATCTTGAGCGTCAATCTTAAGAGCCTTAATAGTTGCTTTTTTTATGACATTTTCATCGACGGCTTCTTTAGGATTTAATATCAAATTTATTTCTTTGCGCATAATTGTATTTTAAACTTTGCTAAAGTAGTATTTCTACTTCATACAAAATGAAATGAATTTAAGCTAGTTAATTAGTATATTTTTCGGCTAACTTTATAGCTTGAAAAGCATTAACAATTCCTCCTGTTGTACTTAGTTTGTTGAAGCGTATTTTTTTATTTTTTGAGCCAGGTTTTATTACTTTAGTTTTGGTATGTTTAATAGCCGATTTTAATATGATTTCTCTAATTTGTTTTGAATTGAGATTAGGATAATATGATTTTAACAATGCAGCTACTCCGGCAACAACCGGTGATGCATCACTTGTTCCACTGCTAGCTCCGTATTTACTGTGTGGTTTTGTAGAATAAATACTAACTCCTGGTGCAAATATGTCTACGGTTTTAGCACCATAATTACTAAATCCTGCTGCGAGTTTCAATCCATTTGTTTTACTTGAAGCTCCCACATCTATCCAGTTTGTTCTTTGATCTTCTCTTGGATTTGGATATCTTTCTGTTTTATCGTTATTGTAACTGTTATTTCCTGCTGCATGTATTATTAGTACATCATTGGCAATAGCGTAATCTATCGCATCATTTACAAATTCGGGGTGTTTACCATAGTATTTTCCAAAGCTGCAATTAATAATTTTAGCACCATTATTGACAGCGTATCTGATTGCTAGAGCTACGTCTTTGTCCCTTTCATCTGCTCCGGGTACAACTCTTATCATCATTAGTTTAACTGAATCAACAATTCCTTGTGTTCCTATCCCATTATTTCTGACGGCGCCAATAATTCCACTAACACCTGTACCATGACTGTTGCCAACAGCCATTACGTCATTATTGCCGTATATGGTGTCGTTGATATTGTCAGGATTGTCCTTAACTATTTCTGGTCTGGGGTTATAACTTAGATTGTAACTTTTGGCTAGTTCACCTTTATAATATTTTAAGCCTTCTTTAATTACTTCTTTGGTATAATCAATTTTGTAGGAATGCAATAATAAGTCCTTTGCTAATATTTCTTCACTAGTTTTAGCATTATACCTTTTTATTTTTTCCAGACTGATACTGTCATTTTTAGCCTCAATATTTAATATTTTCTCAGATTTGTTAATAGCTTCAAGCCATTCTTTTAGATTTGCTTCACTTCTTTGGTATCTCTTTATTTTTAATAATACTTCTGATTTTGCTTTAGCCCATTCTTTATATTTTTTTCTTTTATTTTTTGGGATTTCTGATTTTTTCTTTCCTTCGAACTTTTCTTTATTCTCTCTGTAAATTCTTACTGATTCAGCAGTTTCACCGTCAATATTTTTTCCATCAGCTCCGCCTATGAAATTCCACCCATAAATATCATCAACATATCCATTACCATCATCATCAATATCATTGTAAGGTATTTCTCTAGGATTATGCCATATATTGGCTTTCAAGTCTTCATGAGTAGTGTCTATTCCGGAATCTATTATTGCAACTATTACGGGAGTAGCTTCTCTGTTTTTATTTTGTAAATATTCGTAGGCTTGCGGAAGTGATATACCTTCAACATTATCTTTTACAGGGCTTAATAAATGCCAAGGGATACTATCTGAATTTGATTGTCCAAGCAGAATTAGAGTAAAGCTTGTTAATATAATTGAAAGGTAAAGTTTTTTCATCTTTAAAAAGTTAATGTTGTATTATCCATATTAGGATTGGAATGGCAAATATAATTAATATGGATAATTGATTTACATAAAATAGTTGTATTACGAGTACGACAGATATTTTTATGTAAATAAATAGTTCCTGCAATAAAAGTAGGTGTTTTATTGTTATGACTAAATAGGTAAAATACCTATAAAAATAGGGCAAAACACTCTGTTATATGCTGTATTCAGAATGTACTTTTGTCACATAATAAATCAAATAAATCTGATATGTTCTTATCATGTTGTTCCTATTAAAATGCTAGATTCCTACCTTGCACAAAATAGTTTGTTTGTAAACATATCATTTTAATAAATTAATAAAATGTTTGTCAATCACATGTCAGGTCAGTAATTAATAAATGCTAAAAGCCCTCAATTTTTGAAGGGCTTTTTTAGTTTTATAGGGATAAAAAAAGATGCATCACTTTATAGTGAAGCATCCTCCTTTAATAATTATTATATTTAAACTCTATTTCAAAGGTTTTATAGTAAATTTAGTTTTAGAAGAAAAAACAAGTGGCATTTTATTAACAGAGATTGGGTATTCTAATACACCATATATTCTGTAGTAGAATTTAGAATTCTCAAAATATGGGTCTAAACTTTCATTATTAACGTTAAAAATAACGGATTGATCTCCTGTTTTAATTCCAGAAGCAGTTGCTATGGTTTTTCCATCGTTATAATCTTTATTGTCATACAATTTAATACTTATACTGTTTACAAATCCTAGTTCCATTTCTGGTGTTGGATTTTCTATAGCAATAGATATTTGCTTAAATGTAGCGTTGCTAATTTTACCTTTATCAATTCCATTCGCATCTAATATACTATCTAAGTTGATATCAAAATAACTTTCATATAATTTGATTTCAGCACCTTTAGCTGCAGTGGTAGAAGAGTCAACATCAAAATGTTGATCAGGCATAGATTTCTCAATGTCAAATGCAACTAAGTCAGCTACTTTATCACATGATACTATACCTAATGATATGATGGATAAAAACAATCCAAAAAATAAAACATTCTTTTTCATAAATTAAAGTTTAATTATTTTAGTTAATACATTTACATGGCAAATGTACAATAAAGATTTAATAGTTAAATAGGTAATATTCTTGTTTTTATAAAATAGAATAATTTTTATATTATTGATAAACAATATTATAAAATGTCTATAAGATAATTATGTCTGATTTTTTGTTTTTCATATAAGAGTTAATTATGTTATGAGTGTCTTTGTTATTTTTCATTGGCTGTATAGCTTTTTTAACTTTAGAAATGTTGCCTATTTCGTTTTCTTTTATTACTCCAAAGCCTATATATATTCCTTCCATAACTTGTATAACTGATTTATATCCTGGTTCTGGTCCTTTTTCAATAATGATAAAGTTTTTGTGTTGAAATTTTAACTTTTGTAAAGAGAGAACATGCCTTTTATTGTATTTATATGGACTTTCAATTCCAAGGCATGCTCCTTTACATTTGTGTAATTGATAATTAAAACATGCTCCATTATTAGGATCTAGTCCACATAGTTTTTGACATAATTCGTATTCTTCGGCCAAATTAGAGAGAAAATCTTTTGCTGTTTGCATACTTTGAAAACTATTTATCGGTTTACTCATTGGTTCAATTTTGCCGATTGAATATCTGTTGTATCCATTATTGTCAATAGTACTAAATAAGCCATAATTATAAATGCTTCTTCTTTGGGCTCTGTTGTAAATAGGGTTTAGTTTTTTTATTTCATCAGATTCTAGCAATAATGCTACTAATTCACTTCCTGTTATTTCGAATTTAATATTAGTTATCTCGTTTATTATCGATACTGATTTTTTTGTGTTATAATTATTTAAATGCTGAAGAACTCTTTTGTGAATATCGATACTTTTCCCGATATAAATTATTTCTTTTTTGGAATTAAGAAAATAATATACTCCTGTTTTGTGTGGGATATTTTTAATCTGTTCTTTTGATAATGCATTTGGAAGTTTAACAGCATCTTCACCTCCAACTTTAGGATCTATACTTAGAAGGTAATCAAATAATTTTGCAGTTGCATTTGCATCACCTAATGCTCTATGCTTATCTTTATGCTGAATTCCTAAGTTTGTTGTTAATTTGCCTAAACTATAAGAAGGCTGTCCAGGGATAAGTTTTCTGGATGTTTTAACGGTGCAGAGAGTTTTACGTTTAAATGAATAATCAAATTCGTTGAATTCGTTTTGAAGAAAATTATAGTCGAAACGCACATTATGTCCCACAATTATTCTTCCTTCGGTTAGTGTAATTACTTTTTTCGCAATTTCATAGAATTTCGGTGCATTGCTTACCATTTGGTCATTAATTCCTGTAATTTGAGTAATATGATACGGAATTCGCTTTTCTGGATTTACAAGGGTATGAAAGCTTTCAGTAACTTTTCCTCCATCATGAAGTAATATTGCAATTTCAGTTATCTTTTCATTCTTAGCATTTAAACCAGTAGTCTCGATATCTATTATAGCAAACATTCTTTTGGTTTAATTAAATTCAAGTTTGGTTTGTATGGCTTTCACTTCTGCCTTTAATTCTTTAATTATGGTAATAAGATCGTCTTTAGGTTGATTTGCTTTTGGTAAATCACTACTTATATAATTTACAAAACTCCAAATTTCTCTAATTTTGTTTATTTCAATATTGTAAGGTTTGTATTCTGTATTTAGAGATATTAGTTTTAGAGAGGCTTTTGTGTCGATGTTGTTTTCGATTATTTTAAAAACTATACCATCATCAATTGTTAATACAATATATGGTCTTCCGCTTTTAATATTATGCCAGTTTTGGACATATTCACCAGTTACGTATGCGCCATCAGGAATTGGCAACATAGAATCGCCACTAATCTGAAAAGTTCTATATTTTTTTTCTTTACTTAAGAAAGGAAGTCGAAAAGTTGGTAATACCTTTATATATTCAGGGTCAGCAAAACCACCGGTATATCCAGCTTTGGCTTTTTCTGGAACTAGCTCTATATTTTCTTCATTATCAATTCCTACTGTACTTGCCAGTACTCTTATTTTATTTCCTTTAAAATAGACATCATATCCTCTTTCCAATTGAGATATCTGGCT
This sequence comes from Bacteroidales bacterium, assembly GCA_027064095.1. Lineage (GTDB taxonomy): Bacteria > Bacteroidota > Bacteroidia > Bacteroidales > UBA1556 > UBA6267. The sequence continues at coordinate 27,819 of JAMOQI010000075.1, forward strand.
TTCTGGTAATGCTGATAAATCAATTTTTATTAATGTATCAATGGCAATGTTAAAGTATTCTGAAAATGTGTTTAATATTTCCACGCTTGGTTTGGCAACTTCATTTTCGTAACCACTTAAAGTAGATCTAAACATACCTAAATAATTTGCTAGTTCATCTTGGGTACGGCCTTTACGTTTTCTTAAGAGTTTAATGTTTTGACTAAAATATGTTTTCATGGCTATAAATTTATATTATTATTGACGCCACAAATATACAATACATTGTTTATATTATAAACTTTATTTAGATTAAAATATAAACAATATAATATTCGTATTTATATAATAAGCTATATTTTGGTATAACTAAAGGGTTATGTTAATTAGAAAATTAATGAATCTTATATGTTAATAATGCAAGTATAAAGGGATAATTATATTTTGATTATTGATAGTTATTCTTTTTTAGCATGTAATCCACATTCTCTTGTATCTGGATTTTCCCACCACCATCTACCGGCCCTGATATCTTCACCTTCCATTATAGCTCTAGTACATGGCTGGCATCCAATACTTGGGTATCCTTTGTCATGTAAAGGATTGTATGGGATTTTATTATCTTTAATGTAATTCCAGACGTCTTCTTCTGTCCATTCGATAAGAGGATTTACTTTGATTTTACTACTATTGTCGTCCCATTCTACAATTTGCATATCGGTTCTGGTTATAGATTGGCTTCTTCTTAAGCCTGTAAACCATGCATCTCTACCTTCAAGTGCTCTTTTTAGTGGATTGAGTTTTCTTATTTGGCAACATTTATGACGAAGTTCAATAGAATCATAAAATAAATTTATACCATCTTCAATAACCATAGTCTCAACTTCTTCGCTTTTTGGAAAGTAAGGATGGATTTTAATATTATACTTTTTATTGGTGCGATCTATTAGATCGTATGTTTCCGGGAAAAGACGTCCGGTGTCTAATGTGAAAATAGGAGTTTTACCTTTTAATTCGGCAAGGATGGCTGTTATTACTTGGTCTTCAGCTCCTAAGCTTGTTCCAAATGTAATTCTGTCATCCATAGCATCAATAAAAAACTTGATAATTTCATGGGCGTTCTTATTTTCTAATTTGCCATTAATGGCATCTATATTTTCTTTTGTAATATCCATATTATAGATTCTCTAATACCTCAATACTTTCACGTAAATATATATCTGAACTTAATTTCTTGTGCCAGTCTTTGGCAGTTTTTATTTTCGTAGAATCTTTCTCTATAAATTGCCAATCTGCTTTCAGCGGTTCCACATTTACTAATGTAGTGTCTTTGAATATGTTTTTAAACCTTTTGTTTTCTTCTTTTCTATCCTTAATTGTTTTTCGATATTCTTCTATATTTAAACTTATTTTTGTATCGTTTCGATGTTTTTTGATAGATTCTGCTTCGTCCTTAACAAGTTTAAATTTATCACTATTTTTTACTCTATCTTGACTTTTCTTTGCCAATTTTTTTCGATTAACAACAAAATTTGTTGCAGTATATTCAGCCTTTGGAATTTCATCAAATGGTAAGTGATAATCTAGTTCTTTTTCTCCATAATCAATATACATATAGTTATCGGGTAGAATAATATCTGGAGTTACTCCTTTCAATTGAGTGGAGCCACCGGAGATTCTATAAAACTTCTGGAAAGTAAGTTTTAATGCTCCAAAAGGTTTAAAATTGTTTAGTTGACTATTTACAATATCATCCAGATTTATAACCCTTTGTACTGTACCTTTGCCGAAAGTTTGCTGACTGCCAATTATTACAGCTCTGTTATAGTCTTGCATTGCTGCAGCAAATATTTCTGATGCAGATGCACTATTTGAATTCACCATTACAGCCATTGGTCCACTATAATATATGCTAGGGTCAACATCATTTAACAATTGTGCTTTGCCTGTCTTTTGTTTTACTTGAACAATTGGTCCGTCTTTTATAAAAAATCCGGCCATCTTTACAACATCCGGTAGAGATCCTCCTCCATCATTTCTCAGGTCTATAATAAGTCCATCAATACCTTCTTTTTTTAATTTTGTAATCTCTTTATACACATCATCAGAACTTCTTCTGCCTCCATTTTTAGCATTGAAATTTACATAGAATGAAGGTAAATATATGTACCCTATTCTTTCGTCTGAATTAGGCTTTTTAACAATTACTGATTTGGCATAGGTTTCTTCAATTATTACTACATCACGTACAATTGAGATAACTTTGATTTCACCGTCGACTTTTTTAACTGTTAGTTTTACTGTTGTACCTTTTTTTCCTCTTATATATCTCACTGCTTTGTCTAATCTCATTCCTGTAATGTCAATAGCTTCTTTATTACCTTGTGCCACTTTTAGTATCAAGTCGCCGGCCTTTAGTTCTCCTTGTTTATAAGAAGGACTGCCAGGTACTATTCTTACAACTTTAATATAGCCGTCTTTCTCTTGCAATGTTGCTCCAATACCTTCTAATTGTCCACTCATTGCTATATCAAAATCCTCTTTACCCTTTGGCGGATAGTAATTTGTATGTGGATCGAATGACATTGCCACAACATTCATAAACATATTGAATCTATCTTTGCGCTCTAATTGATTTAATCTAAAGAAATAATCCTTATTCCTCTTTTTAACTTTTTCTCTAGCTTCTTTTTCGAGTTCAGTAAAACTCTTTTGAACTATTGATGTGTCATTTTTCTCTTTTGCTTTTTCTTGTATCTCTAACTTTGTGTTAATCTCAAATAAAACTTGATATTTGAGTGATTTACGCCACGAATCTTTTAATTCAGTGACATCTTTGGCAAAACTATTTTTTTTGTCATCTAGTTCAATTTCTTCCTTTTTTGTAAAATCAAACGGCTTAGATAAAATATCTTTATAATAATTCTCAGCTTCATCAATACGTTGAGTAATTAATTTGTTTGAAAGGTTTAGAAATGTATTACCACCTTTTAGTAATTCATTATCCAAAGATGTTTTATATTTTTCAAGTTCGTTAATATCTTCTTGTAATAGAAATTTCTTAGTGTAATCAAGCCCTTCGATATAGGATTTGTATACTCTTTTTGAAAATTCGTCATCAATTTGATTATTATTATAATGTGCATACTTCAACCCGTTAACAACAAGTTCCGTTATTATTTTTTCTTTGTCTTTTTCTGTGTCAGAATATGTTTTAAAGGCAACAATAAGAGCTAATGGTAAAGTTAATACTATTAGCTGGATAATTCTTTTTCTCATAGAATAAATTTTTGAATACGCGAAAATACACAAAAAAGGCGTAATAGATATTTATAATAATGTTATCAAATGTTATTTTCTTGGGTTTAACATTTGTGAAAAATATGGGTTTATATGTTATTTGAATTTATATTGTATTTACTTTTGACGTTTTTCAAGTAAATAAATAAGTAAGAGATTATGTAAATGCTTTTTAGTTCAACCATATTTCTTTTCCTTTTTTTGCCAATAACTATAATTGCATGGTAAAAGGGAGCTTTTAGAATCTAGTTCTGTTAATTGCTAGCATGGTATTCTATGCGTGGGGTGGTGTCAGTTATACAGCAATACTTATTATATCTATTCTCTTTAATTATTTCAGGTTTTAATATTATGAATGAAAGAATACATAAAATACTGGCTGTTAGTTTTCTGATTATTATTTTCTCAATAGGGATTATATTTATTATTTCCGAAAAAATGGAGAAAAATGAAGTTGAAAACAGGCAGTTAGCTGTAATGCCAGAGTTTAGAATAGCTAAATTAGACCCCTTTCCTTCTCAGTTTGATGAGTATTTTACCGACCATTTCCCTTATCGTAACCAAATTATTAAAGAGTATAGTAAATTTACGGGAAGAGTATTTAATAAGTCTCCACTTCCTAAAAAAGTTGTTATTGGAAACGATGGCTGGTTATATATGGCTAGAAGATGTATGGAGGGTTTTTAAGGAAAGACTAATTTTACAGAAAGCCAACTTAAAAGTATTAAAGAGGAGTTGGAGTATAGGAGAAATTATTGTGCTCAGAGAGGAATAAAGTATTATTTTGCTATTCTACCTCATAAGACTACTATTTATCCTGAGTATATTCCCCTTAGATTTAAGATAGGTAATGAATATACGCCAAGAACTCAACTTACCAAGTATTTGTTCGAAAATAATGTACCTTTTATTGATGTTACTCAAGATGTATTGTCTCAGAAGCAGATCGGATATCTTCTATATAAAAAGACAGATAATCATTGGAATGAACTTGGGGCATTTTTTGGAACAAAAAGAGTAATGAAAGAATTAAAAAAGGATTTTCCTCAAATTCCTTATATTTATTTAGAAGATTACAATATTACTACCAAAGAATTAAAAGGTGGAAATATTGCACAGATGCTAAATATGAAGGAGGAGTATGAAGATATTAATGTAATTTTGGAAAGAAAGACACCCTCTTCAGCTAAAAAAGGAAATAAAACAGGTTATGAGGTGCCAAATAGATTTCCTTATGGTTGGGATTATGAAGTGGTAAGAGTAAATCCAAAAGTGAATTCTTTAAAATTACTTATTATTAGAGAATCATTTGGTTGAGCTATGATAAAGTTTTATCAAGAAGGTTTTGGAAGATCGGTTTCAATATTTGATGTGTGGAAACATAAACTAAATGAAGATATAATAAAGAGAAAACCCAGATATTGTAATTCAGCAAGTGGTAGAGAGTTTCCTCCCTAATTTATTAGAAAACTAATCAGCCTCAAAATAGCTCCTTACCGAAACTTATTAATTTGTATTAATTAAGAAA
>JAMOQI010000076.1 GCA_027064095.1 Bacteroidales bacterium
GAACTTAGGTTTTGTAAAGAAAAAGTTTGAAGACCAAAAACAGCCTTGAACTTTTTGGTTCTTTTTGTTTCAAGACAAAAACGAACAACAAAGAAAAAAAATTTTTATAGTAGCGTTTCTATAAATCAAAACAAAATACTACTAAATATAAAAATACAGTTTAATCAACCCGCATAAGGGATAGAAGCGACATCCTCTACCTTATGGTTTTGAAAGGATAAAAGTTGTTGTAATTAAAATTTATGAAAGTAGATGGAATAAATAAAAATAGAGGAACTAAGGTAGAGATATAGCGGATAGCCCGACTCCAATTTTGCTACTAATAAATTGAATAAATTAAAATATTACTTAATAAAAATATAATTATTTTGTTATTTACTAAATAAACGTAAGTAAAATTGGAGATATGCCCAAATAAAAAATGAAATGTTAAATGTAAAGGAAAAATATATAATTTTGTTGCGATTCAAAACCTTCCATAAAAAGGAGACTTTGATTTATACAGAAGAGTGGAGAGATTAGGCTCTGAGAAGCTCTGACAACCTCTTCGTCTGCGGGCGAAAAAGGTGCCAATACCTAAATTTCGGGCTGAGACTCGGGATGATTATAAATTTACAATTAGTTTCACAGCTTATTATAAATTATCTTCAGTACTCCATTTCAGTCAATAATAATTTGCAACAAATTAATTATGAGTAAAATAGAATTATTGAAATCGATTCTTAAGAACAGAGTAATGGTACTTGATGGTGCAATGGGCACGATGATACAGCAACACAAATTTGAGGAAGAAGACTACCGTGGTGATCGCTTTAGAGACTGGCATTCACCTGTCAAAGGGAATAATGACCTATTGAATTTAACTCAGCCTAAGGTGATTACAAATATCCATTGTGAATATCTGGAAGCCGGTGCAGATATAATAGAGACCAATACTTTTAATGGCACACGCATATCGATGTCGGATTATGGCATGGAAGATTTAGTCTATGAGATTAACTATGAAGGTGCTAAATTAGCAAGGATTGCTGCCGATAAATATACTGCCAAAAATCCTAACAAGCCAAGATTTGTAGCAGGCTCAATGGGCCCGACAAATAAAACTGCAAGTATGTCGCCCGACGTTGAAAATCCGGGTTTTAGGGCTGTAAGTTTTGATGATTTAAAAGAGAATTACTTCGAGCAAAGTAAGGCGTTAGTTGAAGGTGGTGCAGACATATTGTTGGTAGAGACAGTTTTCGATACTCTAAATGCAAAAGCAGCATTATATGCCATCAACGAACTAATGCAAGAACGAGGAGAGAAAATGCCGATTATGGTTTCCGGCACAATTACAGATGCCAGTGGAAGAACATTATCAGGGCAAACATTGGAAGCTTTTTTGTATTCCTTGACACACATAGAGCTATTGAGCATAGGTTTAAACTGCGCCTTAGGAGCTCACGAAATGCGTCCTTATCTTGAGGAATTATCTAAGAAATCGCCATTTTATGTTTCTGCACATCCTAATGCCGGCCTACCAAATCAATTTGGAGAATATGATGAAACTCCTAAAATAATGTCGAAACATATTCATGATTTCCTTGACAATTCATTTACGAATATTATTGGTGGATGCTGCGGTACGACTCCTAAGCATATACGTGAGTTTGCCAAACTTGCCTCCAAAGCTAAGGTTCGAAAAATACCTACTAAAAAACATATTACAAGAATTACAGGATTGGAAGCATTAAAAATTCAGCCTGAAAGTAATTTTATAAATATCGGAGAGCGTACGAATGTAAGTGGGTCGAGGAAATTTGCCAGATTAATTCGAGAAAAGAAATATGAAGAGGCTTTAGAAGTAGCATTGGAGCAGGTAGAAGGCGGAGCACAAATAATAGATATATGCATGGATGATGGCATGCTTGATGCTAAAGCTGAAATGGTTACTTTTCTTAATTTGATAGCTTCAGAACCAGATATTGCTAAGCTACCGGTTATGATTGATAGTAGCAAGTGGGAAGTTATAGAAGCCGGATTAAAACGTCATCAAGGAAAAGCTATTGTCAATTCTATAAGTTTGAAAGAAGGGGAAAAAGCTTTTATAGAGAAAGCTAAAAAAATAAAATCTTATGGTGCGGCTTGTGTTGTGATGGCTTTTGACGAAGAAGGACAAGCAAGTGATTTTGACAGTAAGATAAGAATTTGCGAGCAAGCTTATAAAATTCTAACAGAAAAGGTAAATTTTGCTCCTGAGGATATCATCTTCGACCCAAATATTCTTAGCATAGGCACGGGAATAAAAGAACACAACAACTACGCTGTAGATTTTATTAATGCCACCCGGTGGATAAAAGAGAATCTCCCTTATGCCAAGGTAAGTGGTGGTGTTAGTAATTTATCTTTTGCCTTTCGTGGCAATCAAAAAGTAAGAGAAGCGATACACAGTGTATTTTTATTTCATGCTATTAATGCAGGAATGGATATGGGCATTGTAAATCCATCATTATTAGAAATTTACGATGATATCCCAAAGGATTTACTTCAATTATGCGAAGACTTGGTACTGAATAGAGATGATGAAGCTACCGATAAATTATTAGAGTACAGCCAAAAGAATATACATCAAATAATTGAAGCCAATAATATTGAAAAATGGCGTGAAGAAAATGTAGAAACCAGACTTAGTTACTCACTCATAAAAGGAATAACACAATATATTGCTGAAGATATTGAAAGTGCAAGGCAAAAATTTGACTCAGCAATAGATATAATTGAAGGACCTTTAATGGATGGCATGAGTGAAGTCGGCAGTTTATTTGGAAGTGGAAAAATGTTCTTACCTCAGGTTGTTAAAAGTGCCAGAGTAATGAAAAAAGCTGTAGCTATTCTTTTACCTTACATTGAAGAAGAAAATAAAGGAGTAAAAAGCAGTGCCGGCAAAGTATTGTTAGCAACAGTAAAAGGAGATGTTCATGATATTGGAAAAAACATTGTAAGCGTAGTATTAGCATGCAATAACTTTGAAATTATCGATATGGGCGTTATGGTTCCCACTGATAAAATTATTGCTAAAGCCATTGAAGAAAATGTAGATTTAATAGGATTGAGTGGATTGATAACTCCATCATTGGAGGAAATGATACATTTTGCTAAAGAAATGGAAAGACAAGAAGTAAGAATTCCTGTTTTAATAGGTGGCGCAACAACCTCAGAAATTCATACTGCTGTGAAGATTGCACCACAAACATCAAATCCTGTTATTTATGTTAAAGATGCTAGCCAAAGTGTAGGCATAAGTGCTCAATTATTATCAAAACTGCATGCAAAAGAATTTACGACAAAATACAAGGAGAAATACATAAAACTATCAGAGAAGCACTATAGTAAGCAAAAAGAAAAAAGATATATTTCACTGGAAGAAGCACGAAAAAATGCTTTTGTATGGAGAAATGACGAAGCTGATATTATAAAACCTAAGAAATTGGGTGTCAGATATTTTAATAATTTTAGAATAAAGGAAATAATTCCCTTTATAGACTGGAATTTCTTTTTCCACTCATGGAAGATAAAAGGCAAATACCCTGATATTTTTAAAGACAAAGAAAAGGGTGTAGAAGCTAAAGAATTGTTTGATAATGCACAGAAAATGCTTCAGCGAATTGTTGATGAGAATATGCTTATTGCTAAAGCCGCTATTGGTATTTTTAAAGCTAATAGTGACAAGGAAAGTATTATTCTTAAAGATGCTAATATTAAGTTTGAATTTTTAAGAAACCAAGAAGAAACAAAAAAAATAAATTATTGTTTAAGCGATTATATTGCGCCACAAGATAGCGGTCATACTGATTATCTGGGTTTATTTGTAGTTAGTACAGGTTTTGGAATAGAGAAATACATTAAAGAATATGAAGCTGAAAATGATGATTATAATATTATTATGCTAAAGATCCTAGCTGATAGATTGGCTGAAGCCTTTGCTGAATTAATACATTATAAACTTAGGACCGAATTTTGGGCTTATTCTCCGGAAGAAGAGATAAATCAATTAAATTTATTAAAAGAAAAATACAGAGGAATACGACCGGCACCAGGCTATTCTGCATGCCCGGAACATAGCGAAAAAAGAAAAATATTTGAGCTTATGGATGTGGAAGAAAAACTTGGTATAAAACTTACTGAACAATTCTCAATGTATCCGGCTGCTAGTGTAAGTGGATATTATTTTGCTCATCCTAAGTCTAAATATTTTAATGTAAATAAAATACTTCAAGACCAAATTGAGGATTACGCAAAACGAAAACAAATGGAAATAGGAGAAATTAAAAGATTATTGAACTCAAATTTAGCAGAATAAGCTTAACACGCTAATTGTCAATACGTAATACAGTAAAGAAATAATAGCCACATCTATAATTCACATAAGTAAACAGCTTATACATCCTTAATATTAAGACATAAACTATGAAAGTTACAGAACATATAAACCGAGCAAAAAGCACCTTATTCTCTTTTGAGATTTTACCACCTTTAAAAGGGGAACATTTTAACCAACTCGAAGCCAATATTTCAAAGTTACTAGAATATGAACCTGCATTTATAGATGTTACCTATCATCAACAAGAGGTAGAATTTAGAGAACTTGGAGATGGCAGGATTGAGAAAAAAACCGTTAGGAAAAGGCCTGGCACCGTTGGTATGTCAGCAGCAATACAATACAAAACACATAGGGATGTTGTTCCCCATTTAATTTGTGGTGGTTTTAGTAAAGAAGACACTGAGAATGCACTGATAGATTTACACTTTTTAGGAATCGATAATATACTCACACTTAGAGGTGATCCTGTTAGTAATCAGAAATATTTCATTCCCGAGCCAGATGGTCACTCCCACGCCTTAGGGCTTGTAAAACAGGTTGCTAATCTTAAAAAAGGAATTTATCTTGATAAAGAACTGCAAAATTCTCATCCAATGGATTTTTGTATCGGTATAGCAGGATATCCGGAGAAACACAGCGAAGCGGCAAATTCTCAGATTGACTTAAAAAACTTAAAAGACAAAGTAGATGCCGGAGCAGATTATATTGTTACTCAAATGTTTTTCGATAATCAAAAGTATTTTGATTTTGTAGACAAATGCCGTGAGATTGGGATAAATGTACCTATTATACCGGGGCTAAAAGCTTTAGCAACAAAACGTCAGTTAATGGTATTACCACAAACTTTCCATATTGATTTACCGGAAGATTTAGTAAAAGAAGCATTAAAATGCAAAGACAATAAGGCTGTAAGAGCTCTTGGTGTGAAATGGGCAATTATGCAATCTAATGAACTCAAAAACAAGGGAGTGCCGGTGATTCATTATTATACAATGGGCAAATCTGATAATATAGAACAAATCGTTAGAAAAGTTTTCTAACCCGAATTATTCACAAATAATCCTGACGATTAAGCAAAACTAATAAATAATAATAACAAATTACCTTCTAAGGTTTTCAACTTTTATACCTTTTTTCTTCTTAGGTTTAGCAGTTTTTATTTTTTTAGCTTTAACCTTTTTTTTCGGTTTTATTTCAACAATAGCAGGCTTATTAACAGTATCGGGAAGTATTTCACAAATACATCTAAAACCTACCCAATCAACAGGTTTTTGATAATAAATATATCTCACATCACCAATACCAAATTTTTCACGCCAGTTGAATCCTGTTGTAACAATCTCATTATCGAGATATTCAGCTGCATTTTCAGAATCATAATAAAACTTCCTCTTTCTATTTTTAACATAAGCATAAGGAGCATTATATCTTTTCAAGCCATTAACATTATCTGATAATTTCCCTACATCTTCAAAATAATAAGCCAAAGCTTTTTCCCATTCAGTACGCTTTACCTGTCGATAGATGAAATTTATAGGATATTTCTTACGCTGCTTCAAAGTCTTTGATTTCACAGCATAAGCAATTTTAACCATATCTGTCCTCCATCTACAATATTCAAAAACTTGATAATAATTAACATTTACAATAGGATAATTATAATATTTTGAACTAGTCAAATGATAATCAATATCATATACTTTTTTATCAGATGATAAAACTTTCCATGTACGAGTAAGCATTTTTTTGTAGAAAACAGTGTCCATTGATAAAGAATCATATAAATGATATGCAATATCAGAAGATAAATTATAAAGAGGAAGTTTCTCAATAGAATCGTGCAATCGTGGTGTATAAGAATTACGAATATGTGTGAGGAATTCAAGATAATCGACTACTCTAATAGGCATGGCGTCAATATACAAACTATCAGACAGGTAAACTGTCCCGGGAGGATTCTCCTTGTACAATCTTTTGGATGAAGTTCCTGCAAAAACTACCAACCAAATAACTCCAACTATTGTAAATAGTCTAATATTCAAACCTTTATAATTTGATTTATATTGAACGCGTTTGTACGAAGAAAAACTGAAAAGGTTTTAAATCATATTATTTAAAAATAATCATAAGAATTGGGCTTTTTAGACAGTCTGTATAGTTATTAGACAGACTGCCGTTGTGTGCAAGGCGAACACGGAAAAAACATTAAAAGATAAAAATTTTATTAGCATATAAAAAAGGCCCCCACACAAATTGCATATTTAGTTTTTGCCTGCCCTCAAAATGTCAACCCGATGAGATAACGACTCGTATTGATGTAAGAATTGAAGATGAAACCATTAGGCTCAATAGACATCAAATGGCGATATTATTTGGTAGAGATATTAAAAAAATTGTTAATAAAATCAACACTTACTTAACGAACTTATTTAGATAACACTTAGCATCTTTACAGTATATTACACCAATTATAAATGCTATGAAATATATCCAAGAAGTAGACAGGAATCAGGCAGTTATTTTCCCAACAATGATAGAAATAGCAATTTATGAAGATAATGAGGTGAGACGTTACATATCTACCCTTTAAAAAGCTTATATTTGTTGAAAATTCACTAAAAAAGCTAACAATGGTAATTTTAAGTAAATTATTAAACACAAACTGACGTCAGACAAGAAAAAGGAAATAACGTACATTAAACAAGGAATAATAAATAATTTTTAACTCAATAGATTTTGCAACATTTTTCCGATAGTATTTTTACTATATTGGTTTATTGCTGATAAGAATTTGAAATCTCAAAACTTTTTGATAGTTGTTGCAAGTTATGTTTTTTTACGGTTGGTGGGATTGGAGATTTATCTCATTGATTTTGTTCAGTACAATAGTTGATTATTTAGTTGGTCGTGGATTAGAAAAACAAGAAAATATCAAACAAATTATAAAAGAGACTTAATAAAAAAACGATACCAGTATTTTATGTTTCACACACGCCAAAAGAAATAAAACAGTTTGCCAACCATATTTTTATGATGTTTTCGGATGGTATCATAGAAGAATTCCCTGTGCCGGAAGACAATGATTTTAAAGAATTTTTTAATAGTTGCTTTTTTTGATGACAGAATAAATATACCAACATATAGGTATTGTTTAGAATTATTTTAAATAAGACATTTGCATTATTAAAAATAATTTTATGCAAACAAAGATATTCATATTCGTCCCAATAAATATCAGACGAAATTTAGAGAGCTTACTCAGACGCAAAGCACCAAATACAAAGCACATTACACCTTTATCGTCAAGCGAAGAATTAAAATATTTTGCCGATATTTTTGAAAATCCCGTAAAAGAAAAATTACCAGAAGAAGGAGCAATTGTATTGCCTGAAATGATATTTATGCGTAATAATACATCAGCCAAGACCATTGAAGTAGCCAAAGACTTATTTGAAAAAAGCATACAACGCTTTTTCTCACCACTTGGAACATTAATTCCTGTAATAGAATAAATAACCTTTTGGAAAGATTGAGATTGGCATAAAGAATTGATAATAAATAAACAAATAAATAATATTAGTATGAAAAAGATAATATCAAAATGGCTAATGGGTGATATCGTTGAAAAAAATACAACAAACGCACCTTATGAGAAAATTATTAAAACATTAACAGAAGTTGTTAAAGAAAACAATTTTGCCGTTGTTACAACTCATAATATGAAGGAAACATATAAAAAGAAAGGCCTAAATATCGCTGATGATTTCGAATATAGAATTGTGCAAATATGTAATGCTCCAAAATCACACAAAGCTTTAAATGATATGAGTTTTGATATGGGAGTTATGATGCCAAAAAGTATTATTATTGCTCATGAGAATGGACAAACTACACTTAGATATATGAAAATGAAACCTTGGATGGTAAGTATGATGTTTCCTGATTTAGACATTGTACCTATGTCAAAAATGGTTACAGGAATAATGGATAAAATTGTAAAAGAAACAATACAAAAAGCATAAATTATTTTTTACCGGAAAGGCTGAAAATTAGTATAAGAAGCAAATAATTAACGAATAACGATTTATAATTAGTTGTTAAACACAACTTAAACACAACTTTTAAATATTTAAAAAATGCGCGATAAAAAAGAATTACTTAAACAAATAATGATTTTGTTGGCAAAAAACGAAACAGAACAAGCCGACAAATTAGTTCAAGTATTTATGGATTATATCCCCGAAATATCACCTGAAGAAGTTACAGAAGTAGCTCAGCAATTGGAAGATGAAAAAGTGTTTGCTGATGCAAAACAACATTTGGAAATTGAAAAGAGAATATATGAAATTATAAAAGAAAAAATTCCATCAAAAGACCTTTCAACTTTTGGCGAAGGACACCCTATTAATACTTTTATGGAAGAAAACGAACACATAAAAGTCCTTTGCGACAGAACCGAAAAACTGCTGAATACAGAAAACAGCTTTACGGACTTATATTCCGACTGGGTGCTTGTTGCTAAACAATTTGCAAACTTTGAAGTTCATTATTTGCGAAAAGAAAACCAACTATTTCCTTTTCTTGAAAAACGCGGGTTTAATCACCCAAGTTCCATAATGTGGAGTTTGCACGATGAAATTCGTAGTTTAGCAAAAGGATTTTTGTCCTCAGTAAATCAAAAAGATGAAAAAACTGCTAAAACAATATTACCGGCTTTAATCAACGAAGCCAAAGAAATGATTGTTAAAGAAGAAAAAGTTTTATTTCCTACTGCTGCAAGATTATTAACAAATGACGATTGGAAAAAATTACGGGCAGGCGAAGACGAAATTGGTTGGATAATTCCAGAACCACCAAAAGTTTGGGATGTAAAAATAAGTATGGATAAATATTTAAAATCCGACCCCAAACGAATTTCTACTATTTTAAATATCGTAAACGAATTTTTTGCAGGCAAACCCCTTTCCGAACTTCAAAAAGAATTTGAAAGCGAACTTGACGGAACAATAACACCTACCGAATTTGCACTTGCAGAGCAAAAAATGGAAGATATGGGTGTTAACAATTCTGAATTTGAAGCAAAAATTGACGAATTATTAAAAATCTTCAAAAAATCCTTAGAAAAAGTAAGTATTGATAATCTTGATGAAGGACACCCCTTAGATACTTTTATTAAAGAAAATAATGCAATAAAAGAACTCTTGACAGAATTAAGAGAAGCTGATAAAAAAATAGATTTAAATAATGTTGATCACGATTATTGGGTAAAAGTTTACGATAAATTGGCACAAATAAATACCCATTATGTTCGCAAAGAAAATCAACTTTTCCCATATCTCGAAACCAAAGGTTTTGACAAACCTTCTACTGTAATGTGGGCTTTACACGATGATGTACGTAAGTTAATTAAAAATTATCGCAATTTACTTGACGAAAAAAACTACGAAGAATTATTTGGCACACAAAAAATGTTGTTTAATGCTATTGAAGATATGATTTTCAAAGAAGAAAAAATTCTTTGGCCTGCAAGTCTCGAAATGTTGAATAACCAAGAGTGGGCAGAAATTCGTCAAGGAGAAGACGAAGTAGGTTATTGCTTAATAGACACCCCTCCAATGTGGAATCCTAATTGGCAACACCCATCAAAGATTGAGACTAAAACAGTTCAGACACCGGAAAATACAGAACCCGCCCCATTTACCGGCAGTGGAAAAGCAAGTTCACAATTTGGAGCCATAAACCTTGATGTCGGAGCAATTACACCGGAGCAAATCAACTTAATATTTAAACATATGCCTTTTGATGTTACTTATGTCGATGAAAATGACGAAGTAAGATATTACAACAAAGGTGAGGACCGTGTTTTTCCACGTAGTGCAGGTATTATTGGACGACAAGTAAAATATTGCCACCCTCCCAAAAGCGTTCATATTGTAGAAAAAATTGTTGATGCCTTTAAAAAAGGAGAACGCAACGAAGCTAATTTTTGGATAAATTTCAAAGATAAATTTGTTTATATTCAATATTTTGCTGTGCGTGATAACAATGGAAATTATAAAGGTGTATTAGAAATAACTTACGATGCAAAAACAGTAAGAAGTCTTGAAGGAGAACAACGCTTATTAGATTGGGAATAATTGTTAAAATCAAAATAAAATTACAATCAACCCGCAAACCGTCTAAAAACCATGCGCTATAAAGCATGTATTAAGCGAAGTAAATTTAATGATGATAACTTATATTCTTAGAAGAACATTCCAAATTTTAGAAATAAATAGCCTAAAAAAACAAGTTGAAAAATCTTGTGTCTATAGTTATTGCAAAATATAAACTTCAAAAAACTAAAAATACATTTTCAATAGAATAACATTTGAATTAAAATGTTTTATAACTTAGCAGTTTATTAAACTCATTAAAATGAATTTCAGAGTGATTACTCAGATGTTTATTGAAGTGCAGATGTTTATTGAAGTGCCATCAGACGGGCTAGAATTATACAGAATATCCAAGGAATTTATTGAATACTACAACAATAAAAGGCCTCACGAATCTCTTGATTATATATCACCTACAAATTATTATAAAATCGCTGCATAAAATTACTATCTTTAATGAACTTAAATTTAACTTAAATATTAACAAAAGCTGTCCTATTTAGTGGGACCACCTTGTGTATTAAAAATTTAAGAATTATGTTATCACAAGTATTACATTTATTATCGTGGCCAGTGTTTATTTATATAAGTTATTTAGCTGTAAGATACTTTTTGAAAAAATTAGAATTACAGTTAAAAAATAATTAAAACACCTCATATATTCAACATCAAACTGACGTTATACTTAATATAACTCAGAAAATACTCCAATTTTGATTAAGCCTTAATGTCATTTTGACAAATTATTTTTTTACTTGTATTTCAGATATTTATTACACTAAAAAAAATCTATACGCTGTCATAATGACAATATAAAATATGTATTTTTACCATTACATATAAATATCATCAAATTGCAAAACATTGAGTATCTGCAATTTTCACAACTGCTATCCTATTGGTAAATAATTTTGGTATAAAATTTGAAAATTGCTCAACAAGAATAAAAATACAAAATTGTTTAACCATTAAAAAAGGAGGTAACTATGACTCTACTAAGAAGAAGTGATTATTTGCCTGCTTGGGCAAGTTTAGTTAACGATTTTTTCAATAATGATTTGACAGATTGGTCAAACCGTCATTTTTCAGACACAAATACTACTTTACCAGCTGTAAATATCAAAGAAAACAATGATGCTTTCGTTGTTGAGATGGCAGCTCCCGGTATGAAAAAAGACGATTTCAAGATCGAACTAAACAATGACTTATTGACTATTTCATCAGAAAAGAAAGATGAAAAAGAAAGCAAAGAAGGCGAAACTTATACTCGTCGCGAATACAGCTATCAGTCATTTAGTCGTTCGTTTACTTTGCCAAACACTGCTAACGCAGAAAAAATCTCCGCAAAATACAACGATGGAGTTTTGCTTGTAGAAATTCAAAAGAAAGAAGAAGCAAAACCAAAACCTGCAAAACAAATTGCAATATCCTAACCCGTGTTATTCATGGTTTTAGCTTTGTGTAAATGCAAAGCGTCAAAACCTGCTGACATATCTAAATATTTCAAAGGTTTTGCAAAGTAGCATTTGCATAAAAATTAAGCTTTAAATTTGCATTAGAAAATATATTCCGTGCTGAAATGGCTGCAAAACAGCCATATAAACAAAAAGCAAATATAAAACGATGAATAATATGGGATAATTAAAATGATTTTTCAAGATACATCTGTGGGCTTTTTCCCACAGATGTAATCTTAAAATCTAAATTCAATGTCTAACCTAAAATTCGTGCTATTATGAAATTGTTCAAATGGAATATATCAGACATAAAACCAAAGTTTCCTAATCTTGCAGAAAATTTCTTTGGCAAAAGAATTACCGACAATATTTCTCATAATGAGGAAGTTGCGACAGTTCCTTCGGTAAATATAGCTGACGAAGATAAAGCCTTTGAAGTAAACGTAGCTTTGCCGGGATTAGATAAAAAAGATATAGAAATCGAAATTCAAAACGACTGTTTAATTATTTCGTCTGAAAAAAAATACGAGAAGGAAGAGAAAAACAAGAACTGGATGCGCCGTGAGTACGGTTATGCTTCATTCCAACGAATATTTCAATTACCCGAGAGTGCAGACCAAAATAAGGTACAGGCAAAAATGAAAAATGGTGTACTTTCGATTAAAATGGCAAAGAAAAAAGACTTTGTAAATAAAAGAAAACAAATTGCTATTAAATAACCACTAAAACCATTAGACCATGAAAACAAAGTTGACATCTATGTTCATTGCGGTTTTAATACTTTCTTCTGGTTGCAATGGACAAGAAACAAAAAAGGAAAAGGATAGAATGATTAACAATTCTACATTAATTTCAGCTAACAAACCCAAAGAAGATATAAAAGTAAAAAAAGAATACGACAAAAATGGGAATTTAATACGTTACGATTCTACCTACACTTACTATTACTCTAACATTGATGGAAATAAAAATGTCGCAGATAGCATTTTTAATAATTTCCGTAATATATTTGAGAACAGCTATCCTTTCTCAGCTAAGCCATATTTTGAGAATCTGTTTTTCGAAGATAGTTTATTACAATACGATTTTTATAAGAAAGATTTCTTTCACGACAGATTTATGCAGAATATGCAACGAATGGATAGCCTATTTTGGGAAATGGATTCTGTTAAAAACAGATATTTTATGCAGCAGTTTAATTTATAAAAAAAATAATTTTAAAATCGGTGCATTCATTCGATACTATCATATCAAATGAATCACCGATTTTAATTCTAATATTCAATCTTTAAAGTATTAACATTATGATATTTTGGTTAATAATAGGAATATTTTTCGTATCAAGATTAATTGCAGGAAACGAACAAAAAACTAATTTTAGGGAATATATTGCAATTCCGGCCATCAACAACATAAGCGGAGCCGAAGTTTCTCCAATAATGCTATATAACCATGGCTGTTATAATGTTGATATTATATCTACAGATGGTTCCTTAACAGATTATCGCCATCCACAAACTAAAACCATAAATCTTAGTCGTGATATATATTATGGGAGAAATATAGTTGCGGCAGCAGTCACCGCTTGTTACATTGCTATGTTATTTGTTTGCTTTACCGCGACATAATAATAATTAATGATAAACTAAAAATATGGAATATAGAGATTATTATAAAATATTAGGTGTTAATAGAAAGGCTTCACAAAAAGAAATAAAGAAAGCCTATCGGAAGTTAGCCGTTAAATATCATCCCGATAAAAATCAGGGAAACAAAGATGCTGAAGAAAAATTCAAACAAATAAGCGAAGCATACGAGGTCCTTGGCGATTCCAATAAACGTAAAAAATACGATACACTTGGTAAAAATTGGAACTCATTCCAGTCAGGACAAACATATTCAGGAGGCAATCCTTTTGA
Organism: Bacteroidales bacterium; assembly: GCA_027064095.1. GTDB lineage: Bacteria > Bacteroidota > Bacteroidia > Bacteroidales > UBA1556 > UBA6267. The sequence continues at coordinate 13,892 of JAMOQI010000076.1, forward strand.
GGACTTCAATTTTGGACAAGGATCTAATTATATGGACTTGGAAGATTTTATGAACGGGAGCAATCAATTTTCCGATTTCTTTAATGCTTTTTTTAGCGGTAGCAAAAGAGCTAAATCTGCCAATTATAGAGATTCGTGGACAAACGTTCAACAAGCTGCTGATTACGAAACAACAATAGAAATTACTCTAGAAGAAGCATATCATGGCACTTCAAGAATAATTCAATTGGAAAACGAGAAAATAAGGATAAGAATTAAGCCCGGTATCACTGATAATCAGAATTTACGAATTAAGGGAAAAGGGCAAAAAGCTTCTAATGGTCAAATAGATGGCGATTTATATGTAAGAATAAAAGTATTGAAGCATTCTAAATTTAAGCGCAAAGAAAACGATTTGTATTTAACACATAAAATCAATCTGTTTACTGCCGTTCTTGGTGGCGAAATATTTATAGAAACCATTGACGGCAAAGTAAAACTACCAATTAAAGCAGGAACACAAAATGGAAAAACCTTTAGATTAAAAAACAAAGGTATGCCTGTTTACAATAGCAAAAATCAATTTGGTAATTTATATGTAAAGATAGAGGTTCAAATACCTGAAAAACTTACTAATAAACAAAGAAAACACTTTGAAGAACTAAGAACTTTATTTTAATAATAACAACTAAAATAATTGAAAAATGAATATTATAAAATATCCTATTCCGATAAATGAAATAATTAGCCGTTTTAATGATGCTGTTCATGATATTGAGTTGCGTTATAAAACATCCGATCTATATTTGGCAGGGATAGAAACAGAATCCGACCTCAACGATGCAATATTGAAAACAATTCATACTTTGCGTTTGGCTGATTTGGATACAACTCACTTTATAAAACAAATTTATGTTACAGATATTGAAAGTGGTAAAACATCTATAGATTGGCGAATGAATAAAATGGCTTTCTTTTTTGTAATTTTAAATGCTGAAAGCCAAAACAACTTAATTTTTCAATGGAAAAAGAAGATTTTAAACACAATAAAAATCTAAAACACACACATCTAAATATAGATTATAATAGCACAGCTCTAATAATAGCAATTCGGCTAAAGAAGATTTAACCCGTATTAAAGACAAATAATTAAAAGTTGATATTATGAATAATACGAGATAAGCTTTGTTTATTAATTTAAAAATTTCTTTACGAACATATAAAATCTTAATTTTGCAGGCTAAACTTATTAATCGTGAAGAAAAATATACCAAATACAATTACCTTAATGAATCTTCTCAGTGGAGTTGGAGGTATCGTTGCCGCTATGAATGGCTCTTGGAATTGGGCTTTTTGGCTAATGATAGCAGGAGCAGGATTCGATTTTTTTGATGGAATGATAGCGCGACTCTTAAAAGTTTCAAGGCCAATGGGCAAAGAACTTGATTCACTTGCTGATATGGTCTCTTTTGGAGTTCTCCCCTCTATAATGATGTATAAAATGCTATTAAATAGCACTTTAGAACAATCACCATACGAAATATACGGAGTTAAAGTTCTTCCTTTGATTGCATTTCTAATTGCAGCATTTAGTGGATTAAGACTTGCTAAATTTAATATTGATGATAGGCAGGCTACCAGTTTTATTGGCTTGCCTACACCTGCCAATGCGCTTTTTATTGGCGCTATATCATTAGCAACACATAAGATATGCCACTGTAGTTGGATTTATGACATTATTTCAAGCCCTTATTTCTTAATACCTATAACAATACTCCAATCTTATCTACTTGTGGCAGAATTACCACTTTTTGCTTTAAAATTTAAGAACCTCAAATGGAAAGACAATGTCATTAGATACATTTTTATCATTGGTAGCATTGTTCTTTTGGCAATATTCTATAAATGGATATATATGGCAATTATTATTATAATTCCATTTTACATTCTGCTTTCTATTATCAATAATATCATCAAAAAGCAGGAGCACGTATAAGTCACAATATAACTAATTAAGCAAAAACACAAACACCAAAAGCGTCAATTTTCAACTAGTTTAGAGTATTAATTAAAACAACTAATAAATTTAGTAAATTATAAAATTGATTTTCCTACTTTCGCCAAATAAATATAATTATTATGATAAAAGAACTACTTATAGTTATGTTGAAAGGAATGGCAATGGGTATAGCTAATGTTATTCCCGGAGTATCCGGAGGCACAATTGCACTGATAACCGGAATATTTGAAAGGTTAATTAATGCCATTAAATCATTTGACTTAAATGCAATAAAGTTAATATTTAAAGGAAAATTCAAAGAATTTTATGAATATACAGATTTAGGATTTCTTATATCATTATTTCTAGGTGTTGGCATTGCAATAATAGCCATTGCCAAATTATTTGAATTTTTATTTGCGAACTATCCCGTTTACATTTGGTCTTTCTTTTTCGGTCTTATTTTAGCTTCCATTTACTATGTTGGAAAAACCATAGAAAAATGGAATTTAGGAGTAATAATATTTTTCATTATAGGCTCTGCAACTGCCGTAACATTAACTTTCTTAACACCGGCAACACAAAATGATAATATATGGTATTTAATATTATGTGGTATTGTAGCAATTTGTTCTATGATATTGCCAGGGCTTTCCGGCTCGTATGTTCTTATTTTAATGGGTAATTATCAGCTAATAGCAATAGATGCAATCAATAATATGCGTCTTGAAATTATTATTCCTGTTGGAATAGGTGCTGTTTTAGGATTGATAGCATTTTCTCATTTTCTTTCCTGGTTATTTAAGAAGTATAAAAATCAGACACTGGCGGTACTAACCGGCTTTATTCTAGGTAGTTTAGGCGTAATTTACCCATGGAAAGAACCTATAAAAAAGGCTTTTGGAGAGAAAATAAAAATTGTTGGATATAATTATCAACTTCCTAAGATGGATATGGAATTTCTTATAGCTATAATGATAATGCTTGCTGGAATAGCTGTTATTTGGTGGATGGAAAGTAAAGCTTCCCAGACAGAGAAATAATAAACTTTGCTAATAACATCTGGATGTGAACTATTGATAAAGTTTTTATTTCAGCTTAAGAATTTTTCTAAATGATTCAAACAAATCTGACTTCGTAAAAGGTTTACTAATAAAGTCATCCAATTTTATTTTGATATCATTTAGATTTTTATTTTGTACAATATTAGCTGACATTCCAATAATCTTACAATCCGGAAACATATTTTTTAAATCACTAAAGCAATGCATAGATTCAATAGAAATAAACTCAGTATCAATAATAACTATATTCAATTTATCTTTTGAAGGAAACCAATTAATAAATTCATCTAAATCAGAAAATACATAACTAGATGCTTTAGTTTTCTTTATTATAGTTGAAATATACACTAAACTTGCCTTATCAAAATCTACAATTGCAATTTCCTTATCAGAGATATCAATATTATCAAAGCCTAAAGTTGTCAAATCAATTTGAGAAAAAGCCATTTTACTTTTAGATTTATTGATTTTAATATAGAAAGTCGAGCCCTCTCCTACTGTAGATTTAACTGACACACTACCATTCATTAGCTCCACCAAACTCTTCGTAATACTTAAACCTAATCCGGTACCTCCTACCAGTTCATCTTTTTTGTGGTCAACTTGTAAAAACCTATCAAATATCAATTCAAATTTATCTTTAGGAATTCCTATTCCTGTATCGGTAACTCTGAATATAACATCATCGTCATTCTCTTTAATGTCAATACTTATCTTCCCTTTATATGTAAATTTAATAGCATTACCTATTAAGTTTTGGAAAACCTGATTCAATCTATGTGGGTCGGCCCAAACGTATAAGCCCTCAGTTCCTTTAATATTTACTTCAAATTTTACATTACCATTAGACTTGCTTTGAACTAATGTAGAAAACTGCTTCTCAAGATTATATAGAAACTTTTGTACATTAACATCATTACATTCAATTTCTAACAAACCTGATTCTATTTTTGAAATATCAATAATATCATTTATTATAAGCATTAATTCATCTCCCTTAGACTGAATAATATTTATATAATCATTTTGCTCCTCTTGTGTAAGCCCCTCATCCTTAAGTAAGTCTGAGAATCCGATAATAGCATTCATCGGATTTCGTATTTCATGCGACATATTTGCCAAGAATGCAGATTTCAACTTATCATTCTCTTCGGCATTTAGTTTTGCTCTTACCAATTCCTGCTCCATTTTCTTTCTATCAGAGATATCATTAACAGATATCACAATCAATTCCTCTCCATTAAGGAATATATTTCTGGAAGAAGTTATTGCAGTAATAGTACTACCATCACTCCTCCTAAATTTAAATTCTTCATTTTGCAAAGAGCCCTTTTCTTCAAGTAAATTTAAAAACCTTTCCTGTTCATTTATATCATTAAAAATTTCTAATTCCATAAAAGACTTTCCAATAATATCCTCTTCATTATATCCTGTAAGAGAATAGAACCTTTCATTTACTTCTATATATTTACCATCAGAAACTCTACTTATAGAAATAGCACTTGGATTAATATCAAAAAGAGATCTGAATTTCGATTCGCTTTCACTAAGTTTTTTAAGCCAATTTTTACTCTCCGTAACATCGAAAAAAGCTACCATAAATGAATCTTCACCTTCATAATTAAATACCGAAGAAACCACATTTACATATCTTACCTCGCCAAGAATATTATAAAATTTTTCTTCTTTTCCCGTTGCAGGCTTTCTGTTTTTTGTCATTTCTTGTATTCTAGAAATAACATCATATAATGAGTCAGGATGAATAAACTTAAGTATTTCCTTACCGACAACCTCATTCTTTGAATTAGCTTTAGAAAAATCGACGGCAGCATTATTTGCATCAATTATTACCCCATCTCTATGAATAATAATTGGCATTTGAACCAAATTAAATATTTTTTGATATCTATTATTACTTTCCTCTAATTTTTTCTCAAATTCAACTAGATTAGTAATATCCTCACCAAATTTTACGTAGCCAATAATTTCATTATTTTCAATATAAGGAGAAATTTTTGCATATTCATAATAAATTTCTCCATTTTTCTTCATATTTTTGAATCGACCGGTCCATTGTTCTCCTTTTTTTATTCTATTCCACATTTTAGCATAAAAGGATACATCTACATCACTAGCCTTTAGTATTCTAGGATTTTTCCCAATAACCTCATCTGCCGTATATCCCGTAACCTCTTCAAACCTTTTATTTACATAATCGATATTCCCATCTATATCAGTCATTGAAATAACTGCCGGTGATTGATCTACAATTTTAGAAAGAGTATTAATACGTTTCTGAGCCAAAAGTTTCTCAGTAAGATCACGTGAATGAATTACTATTGTCGCTATTTTATCATCATCTACAATTGCCCGTCCATTATTTCTAACAATAATAGTAGAACTATCTTTTCTAAGCATTTGAAACTCCGATTGCAGAGATTTTTTATTTAATAATTCTTCAAAATAATTATCAAATTCTTCTTTTTGATTATCGGGAATAAAATTAATAAAATGCTTACCAATAATTTCCTTCTTAGAATACCCGATCATTTTACAATACATTCCATTGGCATCAAGGAAATTTCCTTTGGAGTCCAGAATTGAAATCCCAACAGGAGCCTCTTCAAAAATCGTTAAAAACTTCCTTTCGCTAAATGCTCTTTCTTTAGCTGATTTTTCGATATAGCTATAGTCTTCAATAATACTTATTACTCCATTTACTTTACCATGGTCGTCAACAATTGCAGTAGAATCTAATTTAATAGTTAAATCTTTATTAAAACCAATAAGAGGATGATAGATATTAGAAGAATAATCTAATTGTTGATTAATTAAAGAATTAAAATTACTTTTCAGTCTAATGTACTCCTCTTTAGGAAAAATATATTTGGCTTTACCTCTTGATAAAAATTCCTTAGCATCAACATTAGAACTAATATTAAAAATATCCCTGAACTTCTCCGAAACAAAAGTAATATTCATATTAAGATCAGAAATAATAACAGCATTAGGAGAAGCACTAAGTAATGCTTTCATTCTATTTTGGCTCAAAGCTAACCCTTTTTTTTCAGACTCTATTCTTTGCTCCAAAATAATATTATATAATGAGTATGAAACATCTTCTGCTAACTGTGAAAATTGAAAATGATGTCCTTCATCATTAGCATATTCTTTCGCTACTTGTACAAAAATATTCCCATAAAACACTCCTTTAAACTTTAATGGTACAGAAAACACAACATCATGAGTACTATCTTTAAACTTACATTGCTCACAAAGGCTATTCTCACCATGTAAAACTACAAAATCACCTTTTTCCTTTGTACGAATATAGCAAGGGATACATAAATCATCAGGTTCTATATCTGCAATATTATATGACTTATATATTTTAGTTATTTTTTCATCTTCTAACAGAATTATCCAAGCTGAATGATAAATAACATGAGATGCTATAACATTACATACATCATTAAGCAAACTATCAATATTCTCAGCTCTATAAATAACTTTCTTTAATTTATAATAAAGCTTCAGTAAACCATGATGATTTAGAGTTTCTTTCCTGTCAAAATTACCACCCATTAATTAACTTATTATTTTCAACCTATCCTTAAGTCCATCAATCATAACCAATTCTTCCTCAACAATTCCGTCAAAAGCTTTTGCAATTTGTTCTACTGCATATATTGTCACCTTCTTCATATGAGGTGTAAAGTTTTTATAATTCTCATCAAAATATTTCACAAAGGCATTATAAGCATCCTCCTTATTTGCATTATTGTCCAACAGTTTTTCAAATTCAAATTCTGTATAAAAAACATTAACCTCTTCTTGATCAAACATATTTTCATCTGATAACTCACTAATAACTAACTTATACAATTCTTGCATTTCTTCATCTTGAACCTCACCATCAGCCATAGCAACAGCATAAAGCAACTTACCTAAATGAACATAAAATTCTTTAATTTCCATAATAATTGGTTTTATAAAATGAACAATCTAATATCTAAAAAACTCTCCGTTTTACAATTGATAAAATGCAAAAATAAGTATTATTAAAGACAATAAATAGATTTATCACTATTTTATTTAAAGGTAGGTTCAAACAGCAACTACAATATACAGATTACAAATTTATAAAATAAGTGTAATTAGAATTTTATTAGTTTTGTATCCTAAATCATAATTGTGAAACGAACATGACGAATTTTATTCATAAATTGACTTACTTGCCTACTGACAAGCAAATAAGATCAAGATAAAAATTGTTATATAACTCCATATCACAGAATTAATAAATTTTAAACGTATGAGATCGATACAATATATTTTATTTTTTATAGTATTTTCATTTATTACAAGTTGCTCATCATATAATGTTATACATGTTGATGAAAATAATACTACAGAATCTACTGAAGGATTTTATTACGCATTGCCAAGGAATGTAGTGACAATAGATATCAGCGTTAAACAAATAAAAAATATAGCAGGACCCTATGCTGCTTATGCATCAAGATATTTGGGGATTAAAGATGCTTTACAGTCAAATAGCACCTTTTACGAGCTTTCTGATATAAAAATCAACACTTATTCTGAGCCTGATCCAGAACAATATTACTTTGTCGATTTAAGTAAGTATAGGGGAATAAAGTCCAATAGTATGATGATGAGCTTAAGTGAAGCCGGCCTTATACAAGACTTAAATGATAATAGTGATAAGAAGGTACAAAGAGAGAAAGAAGAAAAAAAAGAAAAGAATAATATTGACTATTCTGAAACTTTCAAATATTTTGCTGATGCAAATTTGGTTGAGAAAATAGATACTATTGTAGAACAAATAAATATGGATACTACTACGATAGAACGAATGAGGCTAACAAGACGTTTGGTAGAGAAGTCTATTGAACAAAAAGCCAAAGAAGCATCAGAATATCTAATGAAGATAAAGGAACAAAGACTTGATATCATTACCGGAGCTCAAGAAGTTGCTTACAGTGAAGCCACAGTAAAATATATGAGTGACCAGCTGGCTAAAATGGAACAAGAATACATGAAGCTTTTTACCGGCATTACTCAAACAGAAACTTTACAATACAGATATTCATATTTACCTGAATCACAAGTATATTCAGCAAGTATTCCGCTATTTAGATTTTCACAAAAATCAGGAATTATTGACGAAAACAGTAATGAGGGTGACATGGTTTACATTCATATTGACAGAGCTAGAAACACTACTTTGCTAGATAAATTTGTTCAAAACAAACAAGAATCCGGGTCAAACAACCATGGACTATATTATAGAATACCCGAATATGCCAAATTTACTATTAAAGAAGGTAATGACCTTAAGGCAGAAGTTAGTTTTCTTATAAGCCAATTTGGTGTAATAACCAATCTTCCACCACGTAATGCTAAAGTGCAGTTTTATCCTAATAGTGGTGCTATTAGGAAGGTCGAAGTAGAATAATACAAATATTCATAAATCGACATACAAAAATTCTATCTATATAAAATTGCTACTTTAATTTCCTAGTAAGTAACTTACTGAGAATAGTAACAAAAGCTACAACTGTAACTGATGAAATTGGCATTAATATCGCTGCAATAATAGGTGAAAGTTGCCCACTTACTGCAAAACTAAGTCCAAACACATTATATAAAAATGAAACAACAAAACTAGCATAAACAATACGAATAGAACTTTTAGAATAATTAATAAATTGCGGTAATCTATAAAATTGTTTAGCCTCCAAAATAGCATCACTTGCCGGTGAGAAATTAAATACATCATCAGCAATACTAATTCCTAAATAACTTTCTTTAAGTGCCCCCGCATCATTTAGTCCATCACCAATCATAAGTACTTTATGCCCTTGTGAATTCAATTTCTTAACATATTCATATTTGTCCATAGGACTCTGATTAAAACTTATCTTTACATTATCACCAAAAATTTCTAATAATCTATCAGTCTCTGCATCATTATCTCCGGATATTATATGTAAATCATATTTCTTTTTCAATTTATTTGCCAATTCCTCCACTCCTTCCCTATATTTATTTGCGATGGAAAAATACCCTATCACCTCTTCATTTATTGAAAAATAAACAACTGAAGAATTTGGATTAACAGAACTGTCTTCAGTATAATTAACAAAATCTGCAGAACCTAATTTTACTTTATTATCACCAAAACTTGCTTTTATTCCTGATGATGCTATTTCCATATAGTCACTTATATCCTGACACAATTCCACACTATCATCAAAACTATCAAATATCGCCTTGCTAAGTGGATGCTGGCTTTGCCGGCTAAGACTTTTCACCATTGACTGTTCGGACTCAATAAGCTGCCTTTTTATTGGTTTAAAGCTTATATCATTGGCATTGATGTAAGTAATTGTACCAGTTTTATCAAACACAACTGTATCAATATGCGACAAACTCTCTACTACCTCAGATTTTTTAAGGTAAAACCCAACATTTCCAAAGGCTTGCATTATATTTCCATAAGTGAAAGGGATACTAAGTGCAAGGGCACAAGGACAAGCCACAATTAAAACACTTGTAAAGGCAGTTAATGCAACTGACATATCATTAAACAACCAATAGGCAGCAGCGCTAAAAGCTGTTAGTAGAATAAAATATGTAAAAAACTTACTAATAATATCTATTATCGAGGTAAGATCATTTTTATGTTGTGTATTCTCGTCATTCTGATTCCATAATTGTGTAAGCTTGCTTTGCATCACTTCCTTAACAACTTCTATGACAATAGTACTTCCTATTTGCTTTCCTCCGGCATATAGTTCATCACCGGAACGTTTAAATACAGGTTTAGATTCACCAGTAACAAAGCTATAATTAATATTAGCTTCTCCTTTTATTAAAATACCATCAGCTGGTATAAGCTCTTGATTATGTACAATTAATTGATCTCCAACCTGAATGCTGTTAAGAGGAATGATTTCCTCTCCCTTTTCGCCAATCTTAGTCACTGCAATAGGGAAATATGATTTATAATCACGCTCAAAACTCAATGCCTGATATGTTTTGTTTTGATACCATTTTCCTATTAACAAAAAGAAAACCAAACCGGCAAGGCTATCCATATATCCAGTTCCTGTAGAAGAAATTATTTCATAAGCACTTTCAAAAAATATAGTAAGAATTCCAAGAGAAATTGGTAAATCAATATTTACAATTTTATGTTTTAAATTTTTATAAGCAGATAATATATAGTCATTCCCTGCATAAAACACAATTGGTAATGAAAGTAATAAACTAATATATCCAAAGAAATTCTTAAAATTTTGTTCTAAAAGTTCACCTCCGGGAATATAGTCAGGCATACTTAACAGCATAGTATTTCCAAAAACAAAACCTGCTATTCCAATTTTGATTATTAATATTTTATTTTCGCCTTTATTTTTCTCCCCTTGAACACTTTCTAAGTTAATATTTGGAATATAATGAATTGAAGCCAAAAGCTCTACAACTTTTCTAAGACTTATTTCTTTATGTTTAAAAGTAATATCTACTTCTTTTTTAACAAAATTAACCGAAGATTTTGTAATTGACTTATCAAGTTGGAAAAGATTTTCTAGAAGCCAAATACACGAACTACAGTGAATATCAGGGATATACAATTTAACTTTAGAGAAGTCACCTTCTTTAAAATATATTAGTTGCTTTATGATTTCTTCATTATCAAGGTAAGCATATTTTTGACCAAAATCCTGCACTTCGACTTTTATACCAGGAGATTCATACATATCATAATAATTACTCAACTTATTTTCGTTCAGCAATTGATAAACAGTCTTACAACCTTCGCAACAAAAGTTCTTACCTTCCCATACTACAGGGCTTCTGCCACAATCTTCACCACAGTGAATACACTCAATTTTCTCACTCATTATTATCTATATCAATAAAAAAACGGGTAGATAACTACCCGCCAAAATTAAGAATTTTTTAAGAAATATTTAAAAATAATATTCTATTATCTTTCTCTTAGATTGTAGATTCTAGCCAATTGGAAAAATGCCCAACCGATTATCAAAAGTACACTAATAGTAACAGTTAGATAAGTGATAAGTAACCAAATAGGAGTCTTATCTCTTGTCCCCCATAAGTGATGTCCATCTAATGGATTTTCCCACTTCCAACCATCACTAATTTTCAAATCGGCTTCAGATTTAACTACTCCATCGCCTACTTGAGCATATACTTTAATAAATCCAGCCGTATCAGGTGGAAGATTATTCAAACTTATGCTTACTAATCCATTATCATCAGTCTTTTCACCATCACAAATAGGTAAGTTTCCAAATCCTCGCTGAATTGATATTTTGACTTTAACACCTTTAGGATACACAGTATTACCCTCTGAATCAATAGCTTCAACTTTAGCAACAATACTATTATTTTTGCTATCATACGAAGTAGAAATAGCTTTTATTTGTCCATTAAATTCATCTGCTTTATCTGCAACAGGAGCAGCACTTGCATCAGGAGCTTCCCAAGTATCACTAAAAGAGCGCAAAAATGCTATTACTTGCCACCTTTGCTCTTCACTAATTTGGCTCTCGAAAGGAGGCATTCCAGCTCCATTTCCATGAGATATTTTACAAAAAATCTCACCATCAGTATTATTTGTTTGAAATTCTTTATTTCCCAAATTTGGTGCTGAAGGCAAATCTCTGTCATTTTTATCTACAATAACTATATCGCGGTGACATGCTTTACAAGATTTCTCATAAATTAATTTTCCTGCATCAATATTAGTTTCATCATACGGTATTTTCAATCTGGCATCTTTCAAATCATCATCGATTTTCCATTGCTGAGCCTGCACATTACCCATAATCAGTAAGCTAATACTAATAAGGCTTAATATGTTTAATATATTTTTCTTCATTGGTATATTAGTTTTATGATTATAAATTACGTTCAATATCAACACCTTTCTCCTCAGCAATTTCCCACAATGGAACAACAGGAAACAGCTTAGCTAATATAGTTACAATCAACACTGCTACAGCTATAACCCCCAGTGTAACCGTTATTTCAAGCCCTGTAGGATTGTATTCATGGAAACTCTCAGGGACATTTTGTATTGGCAAATAGGCATGAATTAACGTAGGAATAATAATTATTACACGCTTAAACCATGCTCCCACCACCAACGAAACACCAATTATCATCATTGGAAAAGGCTTACGGAATCTTTTAAATAAACCAAAAATAATTGGTAAAATAAGTCCAAACAATTGAGTTAAATAAAACATAACTCCATATTCCCCGTCTAATGAAAATAAAGTATGAATATGGTGAGCATCAGCAGTTTTCATTTTATATGCAGGAACCCAGAATTCATTAAGATTAAAATATAAATACACCAAAGAAACTAAAACCATTAACTGACCAAGTTTATCGAAATGATAATCGGTAATATATTCTTCCAAATGATATGCTCTGCGAATGAAATATGTTGCAACAGCCACAGCACCTGTACCGGCAACAAAAGCTCCGGTAACATAATAAGGACCAAAAATAGTACTATCCCAACCAGCTCTAAGAGTCATTGCTGACAACCAAGAAGTAACTGTATGAATTCCTAAAGCTACAGGAACAATTAAAATAAGTAAAACCCTAATTGTTGAATGCATAATCTTATATTGACCCGGAGTTCCTACCCATCCTAACGATAGAATATTATATAGCTTCCATTGCCATTTTGGCAAATCATTTTTCATATGATTTCTTATTATCCCTAAATCCGGTAACATAGGTAGAAACAACAATAAAAATGAAATTAATATATATACCTGCACAACAGTTATATCCCATACAATTGGAGATTGAAAACGACCGTAAATAAACACATTTAAAAGTCTTTCAGGGCGACCCATATCAACTACAATTATTATTCCGGCCATCATAACAAATGCAAGTGCAATCATCTCAGCAATTCTTGATAAAGGGGTAATCCATTTTTGTTTTAAAAGACCTACCACTGCAGAAAGCAACATACCTACCAATGCAACTGCAACAAAGAAAACAAAGGATGCAATATAAAGACCCCATGAAACGTAATCACGCATACCTGTTACTGCAAGTCCTTCATTAAACTGAATCACATAACCCCATAAAGCAACACCTATAATGGTAAGCAAGAAACCTACCCAAAGTTTAAAAGCAAGAGGACGCGTAGGAAGATGATGTAATAAATCCTTTCGGATTTTCTCCATTATTGCGTCATCGTTTTGTTTTTTGATTTCAGACATAATTATCTAAATTTAAATGATTTTCATTAAAATATTTTCTCCTGTGAACAAATTAAGGGCTATGATTCCAATCCTTCTTTCGATTCATGTTGTTTCATCCAGTCATCATTTTCCTCATCGTACTTATACTTGAATAATCGATTTTTTGGAGGCAAATAATAAACACTTGGCTTAGTGCCTAATTCTGGCATCAAAGTGTAAGCTGCATTTTCTTCGAGTAAAGTACTCAAACGAATAGTTTCTTTACTAGTACCATTGGTAACGGCATCTTCATTTGCATCACCAAACCAATAAACTCCATTTTCACAGGCTGAAACACAATATGGTAATTTTCCAATACGTAATCTATCAGCACTAAATAAACACTTAGTAACAGTACCCTTTTTCTGTGGTACATTCAACTCAATATCATAAACTCTATTCTCATCACCTTCAACATATTTTGGTTCTGACCAGTTAAAAACACGTGCAGAATAAGGACAAGCAGCTATACAGAAACGACAACCTATACAACGCTCATTATCAATAAGGACAATACCATCTTGACGCTTAAATGTAGCATCAACAGGACACACCTTTGTACATGGTGGATTATCACAATGCTGACAAGGCTTAGGTTGATAATAAAAACCGGCACGCTCATCATTTTCCATCCTCAACACATTGATATGGTGTTGCTCAGGTTTCAAATGGTGTGCTCCCTGACAGGCCCTCATACATTTTCTTGCATTTCTACATTTCGATAAATCTATCACCATAACAAACTTCTTGCCTGGGATTCCTTCTCGTCCTCTCTCTTCCATCTCCTTAAGGTTAACTTTCATCTGAGATTTTGGAACTTGTACAGTCTTTCCATCAGTAGTTAATAAAGTAACCATTTCATCATCATCAGTAGCACAAGCACTTAATAAACCAAGGCTGGTAACGGCTCCGGCTGCTCCTACAGTGACTCCAAATCTCTTCAAAAAATTTCTACGGGAAGTAGCTTCCGGTGTAACATTTTGACTCATAATAAATTATATTTGTTAATTCCTGATTGTTAATATTTATTTTCAAATAGGTATTTGAATGCGTAAATGTAAATATTTTTTTATAATAATAACTATCAAAATATAATATAGAATGATTTTAAATAAAAAAAGCCTCCGTTACCGAAAGCCTTAAATTTAAATACATATCTTAATTTTATATAAACAATGTTCTTACACCCAACAAGTTTGTGGTTCATCAGGACCTGAATCTTGCCAAATTGTTGGTTCAAAAACCCGACCATCTGCTATTTCTTGAGCATTGGCAGGACGTAAGTCCAAAACCTTACCAACAAAATACAAATCCATATCGGCAAGAGGATGATTGAAATCTAGTTTTACAATTTCATCATCTATATAGGTAATTCTGCCACTCAAATCATTCCCATCAGGGTCTTGCATAGGAATGTAATTATCAACTACAAGCTCCTCTTCTATCATTTCAGGATCTGATATTTGATCAATAATAAACTGCTTTTCCATTTCTATTTGCATCTCAGGCATATAACTGCCATAGGCTTTTTCCTTGGGTAACATAAACTTAAACTCTTCTCCCTTTTTCAAGCCCTCAAGCTTATCCTCAAAACTTTGAAGCATCACTCCCTTTCCATAAACAAATTCAAAAGGTTCTATTTCTTTCACTACTTCAATAACCTCACCTTCGTAACTACCAATTGTTAAAGTAAATATTATCTTAGCTACTGTATCTTGTGTTAAAATCATATTATCTCTTTTAAATATTTGGGCGACAAAAATACAGTTTTTTCTTACTCTATACTTATTGATTAATAATTCCATTTTGAAATTAGCTATTAGTATTAACATTTATCAGTTGACTAAAACAACAATTTCATTATTTACCGGTTATCATTAGCAATATTTTTATCGTTTAAATTTATTATTACTACTAATATGAAAATAACTACTACATATCTAAAACTCGCAATTTTAATATTTACGTCAATATTAATTGTTTCGGCATGCAATAACAACAGTCAAAGCTTAATTAAAGATAATACTAAGGCTGATAGTGTAAAAAATGAAATAAAAAAACAAGTAAAAAAAGAGTTTGGTATAGAAATAGAAAAATACAACATAAATAAATCTAAAGTAAAAAGTGGTGAAACTTTTTCAATTATCCTTTCCGGAGAGGGTGTAAGATACGAAGATATATTAAAGGCTGTTAAAGCTTCAAATAACATTTTTGATGTAAGAAATCTACGTCAAGGGAAAAGATACTATAGTTTTCATAAAAAAGATTCTGCCAAAACTTTAGATTATTTTGTTTACCAACAATCTAAAATTGACTATATCAAGTTCAACTTTATAGACAGCATAATTGTCACAAAACATCAATTAAACATAAGAATAGACACTGCAATTGCTGAAGGTGTAATAAACACATCTCTTTGGATAAGCATGAAAAAAGCCGGTATCGACCCAATGCTTGCAATGGAATTATCTGATATTTATGCTTGGACAATTGACTTTTATGGACTGCAAAAAGGTGACTCGTATAAAATAATTTACGAAAGACAATTTATCGACACTAATTACATTGGACTAGGGAAAGTATTAGCTTGCCAGTTCAAACATGGCAACCACAATTTCCCTGCATATTTATTTACTCAGGATAGTTTAGAAGACTATTTTGACAAAGAAGGAGGCAGTTTAAGAAGGGCATTCCTAAAAGCTCCATTAAGGTTTAGCAGAATAAGCTCAAGATTTAGCAATAGCAGATTGCATCCCGTTCTTAAAATTAGAAGGCCACATCATGGCGTAGATTATGCTGCCCCCACCGGCACACCAGTTCATACCATTGGTGATGGAATAATTACTTTCAAAGGAAGAAAAGGAGGCTATGGCAATAGAGTTGAAATTAAACATAATGGAACATATTCTACTGGTTATGCTCATTTATCTCGTTTTGCTAAAGGTTTAAAAAAAGGTGATTTTGTTAAGCAAGGTACTGTTATTGGATATGTTGGGATGACAGGTGTTGCTACGGGTCCTCACTTGGATTTTAGAGTATATAAAAATGGCACGCCCATTAATCCTCTTACAATGAAATCACCTCCTGCAATTCCAATTTATAAAGAAAATTTAGATAATTACAGAGCAAAAATGGATTATTATAATTCTCTTTTCAAGAAATAAAGAAAATAATATTATGCTCCTTAATTACAGCACCTCATTTTATTTACACATTTGTATTTTCAAAATAACGCAAAAATTTTAAATTGTTTTTAATCAATATTTTTTCTGTAAAAAAATTTAAAATTAATAATTACCATTGTTAAATTAATTTTAATTTAGCCACTAGTATTCTAGTTCATTTGTAAAACAAATAGTAATTTTTAAAATCAATAATAAGTTTTATAACACACACAAATAATAATTTTATAACAATCTATTTATGAAAAAAATAAGCATATTAGGAGCTGGATTATCCGCCACTAGCCTTATATATTATTTAATAGAAAGAGCCGAAAAGTACGATTGGGAAATACACATTGGAGATTACGATGAGAATATTGCCAAAAAGAAAACCAATGGAAACCCAAGAGCTAAATCTTTTGCTTTTAATGTTAATAATTCTGAGGAAGTTAATAATGTAATTAGCAATTCTGATATTATTGTATCTATGCTTCCAGCAAGATTTCACCATATTATAGCAGAAAACTGTGTTAAGAATAAAAAGCCAATGTTAACCGCTTCTTATGTATCTAATGAGATTAAGGAGCTAGATAAAAAAGCTAAAGATGCAGGAATTGGAATCTTTATGGAACTAGGTGTTGACCCCGGAATTGATCATATGTCAGCAATGAAAATAATTGACCGACTTCGTAATGAAGGCTCAGTACTAGAAGCTTTCTTCTCATCAACGGGAGGATTAGTAGCACCAGAGTATGATAATAACCCATGGAATTATAAATTTACATGGAACCCAAGAAATGTTGTTGTTGCGGGTCAAGGAGTATCAATGTTTATAAGAAATGGAAATTATAAATACATTCCTTATCATAGACTTTTTAGAAGATTAATACATACATCTATTGATGGTATTGGCGAATTTGAAATATATCCTAATAGAGACTCTTTAAAATATAGAGAAACCTATGGTCTGGATGATATTCCAACAATATATAGAGGTACAATGCGACGAAAAGGTTTTGCTAAAGCATGGAACATATTCGTTCAATTAGGAGCAACAGATGACAGTTTTGTTATAGAGAATTCATCGAATATGACTTTTAGAGATTTCATAAACACATTTTTGCCCTATAGAGATGATATTAGCGTTGAAGTAAAGTTAAAAGAACAATTCCATGATATCATTGATGATGAAATATTCGAAAGGCTTAAATGGCTAGATATTTTTGAAAATATCCAAATTCCATTAAAGAAAGCGACTCCTGCTCAAATACTTCAATATATTCTTGAGCGCAAATGGCAATTGGATGAAGGCGATAAAGATATGATAGCCATGCAGCATAGGTTTGAGTTTATCACAAAATCCGGTAAAAAGAAACAAATTATTTCATCATTAGTAGTGAAAGGGAAAACAAATGAAGAAACTGCTATGGCTATAACAGTAGGCACACCATTAGCAATAGCTGTAAAAATGGTTGCTTTGGGAAAGATTAACCTAAAAGGTGTTCATGTACCGGTTATCCCGCAAATATATAATCCGATACTAGAAGAATTAGAGGAGTTAGGAATTAAGTTTACAGAAGTAGAAAGTAATTTATAAGTTTTCTATCATAATAATAAAAAGCTGCTATAATAAAACCATAGCAGCTTTTCTATTTTTACAGTATCATTTCATTCTTACATAAATAATATACATTAATAATAATACAATATATTAAAACGGTTTTGACTATAAGACGTTAGGCGTTTATTGTACCAACTTTTCAATTTACTATGCCGTTTATTTATTGCTATAATGTTCATATTTAGCATTATCTACAAAATACACTACTTAAGTTTGCAAAATTATAAATTAATTAACTTTTGGTTTCAACACTTTAAATCCATAAATCATTACTACTACTTGTGCTAAAAGTCCAATTATTAGACCTATAAGTTGTTCATTCATAGAAATTATATCTTGA
>JAMOQI010000077.1 GCA_027064095.1 Bacteroidales bacterium
TGCCAGGGCAGTTTATACCATTTAAGAAGTTTGCTTCTGGTGGTATAGCTACACAACCTACACTTGGATTAGTTGCTGAAGGTAAATATCCAGAAGCAGTTGTGCCATTGCCAGATGGTAGAAGTATTCCAGTTAAACTTATGGAAGATAAGACTAGTAAACAACAACAAACTCAGCAAGCAATAAACATTGTTAATGTAATAGACCCAAGATTGGTTGGTGAGTATTTGTCAACAAATGAAGGACAACAAATGCTTTTAAATGTTATTTCTAGTAAATCTTCAATGGTAAAGAAAATTTTATTTGGATATTAATAATGAGTCTATCAAATAAAATACTTCCTTTGTTTTATTTTGTTGAAGATTCTTTAAGTATTTCATATTCATTTCCAACAGATATAAATATTGATATGTTTGGTCAGGAACAAAGAATAGTTTTGGTTAATTGTCCAGTAAAACAAATTCAGGGCTTATTTTTTACTGATAAGTTAAATGAAAGTGATTTATTAACTAGTATTGAACTAAGTAAAGGTAATTTTGTTGGTTTTCCAATTGTTTGGTTTCCTATAAAATTTAAGAATGAGAACTTACAGTCAAATAATATTGTTTTTCTTGAAAGGTCAATTTTTGATTATTGGGAAGCATATAAAGTATATAATGTTTGTGCTTATAATTTTGCAACTAGAGAATATGAGGCTGTTGAAGTATGGCATTTTGATAAAGAAGGTAAAAAGGTTATTTGCTATCAACAGTTTTTTAAAAATTTTCCTAGAGAAACATCACTTTTATACCCACTTGAATTATTTTTGATTAAAGATGTTAAAATTAAAAATGAAACAAAAAATTTATGGTATATTGATATATCACTTGAAGAACGCTATGAAACAGCTATAGAGCAAAGATTGCCATATATTAAACCATTCTTTGATAATCATAATTTTTATTACTTTCAGTATTATTTTAACTTAAATATACTTAATTATCTAGATTATGATATTCAGTATTTATTTGAAATAGAAGGAAATATATTAAAAATTTGGAAAAATGATTTAAGTGATGTTTTAGTTACAATTAATCATTTTGATAGCAATTTTTGGCATTATGTTAAAAATGATGGTAGTGATATAAGAGTTACCAATGAAACATTTGAACAACTTTATTTTTATCTTGAAGATTTTAATTATAGTAATAGAAAAGCTAAAATTTGGGTTAGGATTAATGCTGGAACTAGAAAAGTTTACTTTTTTTATGGTAATAAAAAAGCTACAAAAAGTATTTATAATAATCCATATCTAGTTTTTGATTTTTTTGAAGATTTTAGCTTATCAGATACACTAGATTTTTCAACTTGGCATTTTAGTGGTGATTTTTTTAGAGTTGATAGTGATGCTTTAATTTTATTACAGGAAGAAGAAACAAATTGGGTTTATTTAAAAAGTAATAAAATATTTCAATATCCTATTATTTTGGAATACAAAATAGGTTATGTTGGTAAATTTAATGAAACTGGAACTAAATATGATGGGTTAAGAAAAGAAGATTTATATGGAAGTTTATCATTTTCATTGGATAATGATAGTTCTTCTTATATTGGATTTGGTGAAGGATTGGTTGAAAGTTATGAAACTGTTGGAATATGTAATGGTATTGATAAGATTATTGAAAATACTGCTTGCAAAACAGCTGAAGATATAACTTGTATTCATGATACTTCAATTGTTTGGACAGAAACTTATTTAAAATTAAGGAAACATTGTTATGATGGAGCTGATATAGACTGTTATTATGAAAAAGAATTTACAAGTTCTATTCCAATTGACAGTATGTTTGTTGTTTTTGGGATTAGAGGGGGTAAGACTACATTAAGAAGTCTTTTAATTTATAATGTAAAGGTAAGAAGATATACAGAAACTGAGCTTGATTTTAGTGCTGTTTATAATTATAAAGAAAGAATACCATATTGGGTTGAACTATAATGTTGATAGATATTGTATTTGATGATAGTGATAATATTTATGACATTTTTTTATTTAAGCCAAACAATGTTTCTGAGTTTTCTGTAGAATTTCCAGGTAAATTCCTTGATTTTGGGTTTACAAAGGGTTGTTATTATGAGCTTAAAGGTTTAAGAAGAAGGAAATTAATATTTGAGTTTTCTTTTTTTAATGCAATAGATTTTAAAAACTTTTTTTATTTTTGGTTAAATCATAAACATGCAACAAACAAGTTTTGGTGTCCTACTTGGTTTAATCAATTTAAAATAATCAATGATGTAAATAGTGGAACAGATACTATTGTTTGTAAAAAGACAAATTTTGTAGATAAATATAATACAATAAAGTATATTTTTCTATTTGCTTCTTATGGAGATTTAAGTAATGCTTTACTAGTTATTAGGAAGGTAATTGATGTTAGTGTTGATGATACTATTAATACTGAAACATTTACAGTAAACAGTAAATTTTTATATAATATAAAGAAGGAAAATATTTTAATTGCTGGTGAAGTTATACTAGCAAGATTTATAAAAGATAATATGGATATTAAAATCAATTTTATAAAAAATTATCAAGAATTTTATATAACATCAAGAGTTGGAGTTATTGAAGTTTTAACAGAGTATTAAAAATGAGTAATGATTATAAAGAAATAGTTTCCTCAACTGAATTATTACCATTTGCTGAATTATATGATTTTGTATTTACTACAGAAAATTTTAGCTTATATTATACTAATTATCCAACACATATAACTTATAGAGAAAGGATATATAAACCAGTTGGAATACAAAGAAGTAGTATAAAACAAGAAAAACTAGAGGATATAACTATAACAATTACATTATTTACTAAAGATGATGCAACATTTACATTTTTAAATTTTGATATTCCTATAATAAAAATAGTTATTAGAAGATATTTTTTTGAATTTAATGTAGTAAAGACAATTTTTGTAGGAGAGGGAACTGTAGTAGGAATTCAAGATAGAACAATTAATTTACAAGCAAAAGATATTTTATCAATAGCTATGTCAAAAACAGTTCCAAAATTTTTATATAGTGCTTATTGCTGTCATAGTTTGTTTGACAAAAATTGTGGATTAAATAAAGAAGATTTTAAAGTAACTACACAAGTAAGCTTATCTGATAATGGTAAAAATTTAATTAGTTCAACTTTTTCTAACTTTTCTGATAATTATTTTACTAATGGTTATGTAAAATTTGGTAATACATTTAGATTGATTGTTTCTCATAGTGGTAATAAAATTACATTGCATTTTCCAATTAAAGAGTTGCAAGATGGTGATGAAGTAGAAGTATATCCAGGGTGTAATAAAACACCAAGTGATTGTAAGAACAAGTTTAACAACTATAGTAATTTTCTTGGATTTCCTTATATCCCAACTAAAAATCCAACTATTTTTGGATTTACATAAAAATGAAGAATTATATTGAAGTCTTTAAAATAGATAAAGAATGGGAAAAATTTAAAAAAATTCTTCTTTCTTGGATAGGAACTCCTTATAGACACATGACTGGAGTTAAAGGTAGGGGAGCTGATTGTAATTTATTTATAGGAAACTGTTTAATAGAAGCTGGATATATGAAAGCACTAAATTATGATTATTATCCTAAAGATTGGTGGATACATTCAAAAAGAGAATTGATTTTAGATTATATTGAAAAACACAGAAAACTTTTATTTCCAGAATATGATTTAAAAAGAATTTATGATTTAGATAATTTGCAAAGGGGAGATTATTTGGGTTTTAGTTATGGTAGTAAATTTGGAATTGTAAATCATTCTGGAATTTATTTAGGAAATAATCATTTTATTCACGCTCATAGTAAAAAAGGAGTTTGTATAGAAGAAATGACAAATAGTTGGAAAAACAGATTAAAAATAATTTTTAGACTATTTAAAAAGGTGAAATAAAATGGCAACCGCTGCAATAGCAGCAATTGCAACTGCTGGTATAACTTATTTTGCTACTGGTAGTATTCTTGCTGCAGTAGTAATGGCTGGCCTTTCTGCAATAGGCTACTTTTTATCACCAAAACCAAAAATAGAAAGTGAAGTAAAGCCAGCTTCATTATCAGACTTTAGTATAACACAAGCTCAAGAGGGAATACCAATACCACTTATATATGGTCAAGTAACAATTCCTGGAAATTTAATATATTATGGTAATCTAGTAACAGAAAGAGTAACAGAAAATGTTGAAACTGGGGGGGGAAAGGGGGGACACCATCATAGTTCTACTCAAGTAACTAAAGGATATAAATATTATCTTGACGTTTGGCAAGCAATAGCAGAAGGAAAAATTACATTACTGGAATATTACAGAGATAATGACCCATCAAAGAAAGTAGAAGCTCAAGATGTAATTTGGAATGATGGAACAATGGATACTTATCCTACTCATCTAGAACTAGCTAATAGACTTCCTGGAGTTGCTCATATCTTTTTCAAGAAACTTTATTGTGGATTTAATAGAACTTACTTACCAACTATTTATTTTAAGATTGTAAGGGATGATGAATATGTTAAGGCAAATCTTTTTGATGTTACAAGGTCAGAATATGATAATGTAAATTTAAGTGTTTCCCATTATATATCACATTCTTATAATGTTGTTTTATCAAAAGATGGAACTAAACTTTTTGCTGCTGATTATTATAGTAATACAATTCATCAATGGAACTTAAGTGTTGCTTTTGATATATCTTCTGCACAGTATTATGGTAGTTTTCATTGTAGTGAAATTACTGGTAATCATTATAGTCCTTTTTGCTTTTCTTTTAATGGAAAATTTATGTATGTGGCTAATGCTGATGAAAATATAGTATATCAATATGAATTGGCTATTGCTTGGGATATAACTACAGCAAGTTATACTGGAAAAAGTTTTAATTTTTCAAGTTTTGAATCACTTTTGCGTTCAATTGTTGTATCCTATTCTGGAGAATATTTTTATATTGTAGGTGATTCTAGAAGAGTAATTTATCAATTTAATTTGACAACTCCATTTGACATTTCAACTGCTATTTATAGTGAAAGAAGTTATAATATAAGTAATTTAACAACTGAAAATGTAAGGCAAATATCATTTAGTGAAGATGGAACTATTTTATTGATTGCTGCTAATTCACATGATGCTACTATTTATCAACTAAATTTAACAGAAGCTTGGAAAATAGATACAGCTATTTATTCAAACCAAAGTTATTATGTAGGTAATATGGGAGATGATTTTCATGGTTGTCATATAGTTTATGATAAAATGAAATTTTATACAATAGATAATGGAAGTGATATTATATTTCAATTTAAAGTAAATTATCCACCAACAAATGGAATGAATCCAGCTGATATTTTATATGATTTACTTGTTAATCAAGCTGGAATTAATAAAAATTATATAGATTTAATAAGCTTTAAAGTTGCTAAACAGTATTTTGCTTCAAAAGAAATTGGTCTCAATTATGCAATTACTTCCACTCGTAAAATAAAAGATATAGTTGAAGAGATATGTAATTTATGTAATTGTATTTTGAAATATAATGAAAATGGACAAATTGAACTTGTAATTTTTGATAATTTACAAGAATCTAAAGCAATAATAGAAGATGAGTTTATTTCTTTTGAACTTTCAAAACCAAGTATTAATGAATTGCCCAATGATTTTAAAGCTAATTTTGTTGATAGAGATACTAATACTGTTAAAACTATCCATTTAGAAAATCTTGCTTTAAAAGAAGCTTCTGGAAAAGTTAATAGTGTAACTTATGATTTAACAATGATTAATAATGAAGAAACTGCTTTGAAAATATTAAGTAATATAATAAAAAAAGAAAGTTATCCAAAGATGACTCTAAGAATGAAATTACCTTTAAAATATTCATTTTTAAATATTGGAGATATAGTCTATATTAAAAATAGTGAACTTGGCTTAGAAGGTGAATTTAGAATTCTAGGAATAACAGAAGAAATATATAAAGAGCAAAGTGTGGAATTAACTTTATTACAAAATTCTGAAATTGAAATTGATAATATTAATGAAAATATTATTGGAAATTCTTCAACAAGAGATTCTTCACAAATTAATATTAACCTTGTTCCATTTCAAAATATTAAAATTTTTGAACTTGATTATACTAATATTTACAAAGATACACCAGCATTTTTAATTCTTGTTAGTAGAGAAATTGGAATTGAAACTGGTTTTGCTGTTTACTACAGTTTTACTGGAAGTGACTATAAACTATATGGTATTTTTGATACTTTTTCAAGTGTTGGTGAATTAACAAAAGATTATCCAAATTCAACTTATGAAATTGATGATGTTGTAGGCATTCAGTTTAAGTTGTATAATGATTTTGATTTTCATTATGATAATATTTCACGAACTGATTTATTTACAACTAGAAGATTTGCCATTATTGGTAATGAATTATTAACATTTCAAAATATTAATCCAGTAGGAGATACAGATTATTTATTTACTGGAGTGGTAAGGGGGTTAAACTGGAGTGCAAAAGAAAGTCATAATATTGGTGACAAAATATTTATAAGTGAATTTGATAACAATGTTCTAAGTGGAAGTAATTTTTCTACTCCATTTTATTTAAAAATTGTCCCAGTTTTTGGTAATAAAACTTTATCTCTTGAAGATGTAGAACCAATTTATGTTGAACCTACTATGAAAGCTAGAAGGCCAATAACTCCAGAAAAAGTTATAGCTACAAGAGATAATTCAAATCCAGCAAATGTTAATGTTGATGTTTTTGTAGTAAGTAAAACTAGTGGAATTGGAGCTGGAAAAAATAATCCAGATACTACTACAGACCAATATCCATTTGAATATGAAGGTATTATAGTAGCACAAATAAATGATGAGCCAGAAATGTATTTTGATAGTCCTAATTTTACTATTGAAAATAGACCAGAAGCATTTACTTTAAAAATAAAAACAAGGTGGAATGGTTTTGATAGTAATGTTATAACTGTAAATGTGCCTAATTCTGGTAATAATTCTGGTAATACAATACCTTATTGGTATGAACCTTAAG
>JAMOQI010000078.1 GCA_027064095.1 Bacteroidales bacterium
ATAACCAAAATTAGGGAAAAGAGGTCCAGACATTTCAGACACCATAGTATCCAAAACAGCTTTACAGTCTTTAATTTTTCCTTGCGCAAGTGTTAAACCCGGTAATGAAATAAAAGTATCTCTACCCCATCTTCTATACCAGTGATAACCAGCAATAATTTCTGTTTTGCCATCACGCTTAACAATAAACTGCTCAGCAGAGTTTATTAAAGTATTTTTAAAATTATTACGGGGAACTCGTTTCTTAAATTCATTATTAAAACTTCTTGTTAAAGAGTTTGGTTTTACCTCATGAGTACCGACTGCAATGATAATACTCTCACCTTTTTTTATTTTTAACTCAAAATATCCCGGTACCAACAAATCTTCCTGATATTCATAACCTCGCTGCTTTTCTTCAAAATACTCAATATTATTGTACCAATTTGGAGAATGTACATATTCCATCTTTTTATTAGCTTGAATAAAAAGAGGCGTATAACCTTGATACATCTTAAATGAAACACCTTGATTTGCATTTTCGTATTTAGTATTGGCAAAATCATTGGCTTTGCTAAGACTATGACGAGATCTAAAAGCCAAATATGGCGTTAGTAATAGTTTAGTTTCAGAATGGCAATCTAACAAAGTATATTTTAGCATAAGTCTATCGGTATCAGAAGAAAAAAGAGACTCAACTTTTAATCGCACTCCGCCAACTCTATATTCTATAGAAGGTATTGGTTCTTGATCTAAAGCCCTAACATATTTGTGTCCTTTAGGACTATAAACACCACCGGGATACCTGTGTAAACCAAGATTAAATGAAGAACCATGTTGAATTATTGTAGGGTCTAATGCTGACAACAAAACATGTAATTCATTATCTATTGCCGGTTGAGGGGCAACTAATAATCCATGATATTTACGAGTGTTACTTCTCACAATAGTAGTACTGGAATATGACCCTCTTCTATTGGAACGCAATAATTCACGCTCTAAAGAATAGGACAAGTTCACTAATTTACTTTTGTTGAAATTTAAATAAGCCATTGATAAAAAACCGAATTAAATGTGATTAATACTATAATGCCATTATATGTAAAATATATAAAATTACAATAGCAAAAGTAACATATATTTATATGAAAAAACAATTTAATATTTAGTTAATAATTATTTAATAAAGTCCTGTTTTACAGTATATACTAAATGTTTACAAAATGTTAATTAAAAAAATAAATTTCGATAATTTATCTATATACGTGATATATATTTGTCATCAAATTTAAATATTTAAAATGGATAAATTAAGCTACAGTTTAGGAGTAAATATTGGAGAAGGAATGAAGCAACAGGGTTTTAGTATCAAAGATTTTGAATCTTTCACCAAAGGAGTTAAAGATGTTTTTGCAAAAAAAATAGAATTAAGTCCTGAAGAAATGAATACTCTACTTAATGAAGAATTTCAAAGAGTGCAGAAAGAAGTTGTGGAAGTACAAAAATCTGCGGGATTAGAATTTCTAAAAGAAAATGCAAAACGTGAAGAAGTAATTGTTACAGAAAGTGGTTTACAATATGAAATACTTAAAGAAGGCAATGGCCCAACTCCTACTTTAAATGATAGTGTAACAACTCATTATCATGGCACTTTAATAGATGGAAAAGTATTCGACAGCTCAGTAGAAAGAAATGAACCTGCTACTTTTCCTGTTAGCGGAGTGATAAAAGGATGGACAGAAGCTTTACAATTAATGAAAACAGGAAGCAAATATAAATTATATATACCTTCAGACTTAGCCTATGGCGAAAGAGGTGCCGGTGGAAGCATTGGCCCACATCAAGCATTAATTTTTGAAGTAGAACTTTTATCTATAAATTAATAATGATATTTTCTAATTTATTTTTGGTTTTATTAACGCCGATGAGTTGTATTGGCGTTAGCAATAATATATTTTAAAACTTTTCAGCTACTTTATTAAAGTAGCTTTTTTTTTGACTTTTTTTTAAATTTAATTAAATAATTTCCATTTATGAAGAACAGAAGCCTAATTTCTATTAATGATTACAGCAAGGAAGAATTGCTGAAAATCTTAAAGATTGCAGAAGAATTTGAAGCAAATCCCCGCCAAAAGATTCTTAGTAATTATGTAATCGCGAGTTTATTTTTTGAACCTTCCACTAGGACTAGATTAAGTTTTGAAAGTGCCATTAATCAGCTGGGAGGCAGAGTGATAGGATTTACAGACTCTTCAAGCTCTAGTGTAAAAAAAGGAGAATCATTGAGAGATACTATCGAAACAGTATCATTATATTCTGATCTTATTGTTATGCGTCATCCTATTGAAGGAAGTGCAAGATTTGCAAGTGAGATTAATGATACGCCAATTATAAATGCAGGTGATGGAGCGAATCAACATCCAACACAGTGTTTATTAGATATGTATTCCATTCAGAAAACACAAGGAACTTTAGATAATTTAGATATTGCTTTTGTAGGAGATTTAAAATATGGAAGAACAGTTCATTCCTTGGTGATAGCTATGAGTATGTTTAAAAATACTCGTTTTCATTTGGTTTCACCAGAAGAATTGAAGTTGCCTCGTGCTGTTAAGGAATTTATACTTAGTTCAGGACTAACATACGAACAGTACACTGACATAAATGCTGTAATAGAAAAAGTTGACATATTGTATATGACAAGGATACAAGCTGAGAGATTTGCAGATCCGATAGAATACGAGAAAGTTAAAAACTCATATATTCTAGAAAACTCTATGCTTGAAAATTCTAAAGATAATCTAAGAATCTTGCATCCTCTACCAAGAGTTAATGAGATTAATGAAGATGTTGATACTAATGACAAAGCCTATTATTTTCAACAAGCTCAGAATGGTGTCTTTGTACGACAAGCACTATTAGCAAGTATATTAGGTCTTAGATAATTATTTTATTAAAAAAGAAATTTAGAACAATGAATACAAAGAAAAAAGAACTTAAGGTTTCTGCAATAGCAAATGGAACTGTAATTGATCATATTCCTCAAGGACATGTTTCTAAAGTAATGAATATACTAAATCTTGAAAATTTTGAAGATCAAATTTACTTTGGAGCAAATTTAGATAGTAAAAAATATGGCAAAAAGGGTATTATAAAAGTTAGTAATCGATATTTTAAAGATTCTGAAATCAACAAAATAGCTATTGTTGCTCCAACAGCCACAATGATAGAAATAAAAGACTATGAAGTTATCAAAAAAACTAGTGTTAAAATTCCGGATGAAGTAATAGGAATAGTAAAATGTTTTAATCCAAAATGTGTAACTAACCACGAAAATGTAATAACAAGATTCACAATTATTGATAAAGAAAACTTAAAAGTGAAGTGTCATTATTGTGAAAAAATCACTAAAAAAGAACATATAGAATTCTTGTAAAGAATTAAAATATAAATATTCGTTATAAAATTTTATAATTTATAAATAGAGATAAAATAATTAGTATTTTTGCCCCTCAATTAATGAAATATATTTTTTTTAACTTATTAAATATCAAACACATGACTATTGAAATTACTGATGCAAATTTTGAAGAGCAAGTTTTAAAAGCCGATAAACCAGTATTAATTGACCTATGGGCAGAATGGTGTGGACCATGTAGAATGGTAGGACCTGTTGTTGAACAAATATCTGAAGAATATGAAGGAAGAGCAATTTGCGGAAAAATTGATGTTGATGCAAATCCTGATGTTACTGTTAAGTATGGAGTTAGAAATATTCCTACCTTATTATTCTTCAAAAATGGAGAATTAGTTGACAAACAAGTTGGAGCTGTACCAAAAGCTGTTTTGGCAAATAAATTAGATGCTATTCTATAATAATTAGGTCAATATATAAATAATAAAAGCCGTCTTTTCATTATGAAAACAGATGGCTTTTTTGTTAATTTGCATTATGAATAATATCAACAGAAATTATATACAAGCTTATTCTAAACTAGAACTAATTGCCAG
This sequence comes from Bacteroidales bacterium, assembly GCA_027064095.1. GTDB lineage: Bacteria > Bacteroidota > Bacteroidia > Bacteroidales > UBA1556 > UBA6267. The sequence goes on from JAMOQI010000078.1 coordinate 3,991, forward strand.
ACAAGTAGTAGAAGGTTTTATCACAGGGCTTCATAAAAGCCCTTTTCATGGTTTTTCTGTTGAATTTGCTGAACACAGGCTATATAATGATGGGGAACCGACACGTCATATTGATTGGAAACTATTTGCCAAAACGGATAAACTTTTTGTAAAACGATATGAAGAGGAAACAAATCTTCGTTGCCAAATTATAATTGACCATTCAGCAAGTATGTTTATTCCGTTTGAGAACCAAGGAAATTTTGAGAACCCCAATAAAATAAGTTTCTCTGTTTATGCCGCTGCTGCAATTATAGAAATGCTTAAACGACAAAGAGACGCCTTTGGATTAACTATTTTTTCTGATGATATAGAAGAATATTATAAAGCAAAAAGTAATGAGTCTCATCGGCATTTAATATACGATAGTTTAGAAAAAATATTAGATAAAATAGAACCTCAACAAAACAGAAAAACAAATATTGCTAAAAATCTTCATCAAATAGCAGAGATGACTCACAAAAGGTCTTTAATAATTATTTTTAGTGATTTCTTTGAAAATAAAAATACCACCGATGAGATTTTTACATCATTACAGCACTTAAAGCACTTCAAACATGAAGTAATTATTTTTCATGTTGTTAACAAAAAAGAAGAAGTAGAATTTGATTTTAAAAACAGACCATATAAATTTATCGATCCTGAAAGTGGCGATATAATTAAAATAAATCCACAAGATATTAAAGAAAGATATAAATCTATTATGGCCGATTATACCAGAGAACTAAAACTAAAATGTGGCCAATACAAAATAGATTTTGTAGAAGTAGATATTAATGAGGGTTTTAATGAAGTTCTTCTACCCTATTTGTTGAAAAGAAAAAAGATGGAATAAATACCAAAATAATTAAAAACACTTTCAATAATAAATAATGCAAGTTGCAATACATTATATTTACACGCTTTTTTGTATATACCTCAATTTTCTCAATAAAAATATTTAGTTTTGCCATGTTTTACATATAAAATCAAAAATACTATGTCAACAGCAAATACAGTAAATAAATCTAAAGTAACAACACATGTGTTACAAGAGATGAAATATAAAGGTGAGAAAATTGCAATGCTCACTGCTTATGATTATAGTTTTGCAAAGATATTAGATGATTCCGGAATAGATATTATACTAGTAGGAGATTCAGCATCAAATGTAATGGCCGGCTTCGACTCTACTCTGCCAATTACACTTAATGATATGATATATCATGCATCTTCTGTTGTAAGGGCAGCAAAAAGACCATTGGTAGTAGTTGACCTTCCTTTTGGAACTTATCAAGGTAATTCCAAAGAAGCGCTTTCGAGCGCTATCAGAATAATGAAAGAATCTGGTGCTAATGCTGTTAAAATAGAAGGCGGTAGTGAAGTTTTAGAATCTGTAAAGAGAATAATATCTGCGGGAATACCGGTAATGGGACATCTTGGACTTACACCTCAGTCCATACATAAGTTTGGAACCTATGTTGTTAGAGCTACCGAAGAAACTGAAGCTACTAAGTTAAGAGAAGATGCCAAGCTGTTGGAAGAAGCAGGTTGTTTTGCTCTTATCCTTGAAAAAATTCCTGCTAAACTTGCCGGTGAAGTCACTGAAGATGTTAAAATACCTGTTATTGGAATTGGAGCAGGAGGAAAAGTGGATGGTCAGGTGCTGGTACTACATGATATGCTTGGAATAACTCAAGATTTCTCCCCTCGTTTTTTACGTCGCTATCATAATCTAAAAGAAGAAATAATGGGCTCAGTACAAGAGTACATCAAAGATGTAAAATCGAGAGACTTTCCTAATGAGAGAGAACAGTACTAACATCAGCACTTTATGGCATTAGATATTTCAAAAATTGTTCTTTATGAAGACAATCATTTATTGATTGTCAATAAACCTTCTTCTGAAATTGTACAAGGCGATAAAACTGGTGATATACCTCTAAGCGAAAAAGTTAAGTTATATTTAAAAGAAAAATATTCAAAACCCGGCAATGTATATCTTGGAGTTGTTCACAGATTAGATAGACCTACATCAGGTGCACTAATCTTTGCCAGAACTGATAAAGCATTAGGAAGACTAAATGCAATGTTACGTGAGCATAAAATTAAAAAGACATATTGGACAATAGTAGAAAAACCTCCTAAAATACCAGAATCGACATTAAGGCATTACCTAAAAAAGAATCCTAAAAACAATAAATCTTATGTTGTAAGTAAGAATACAGAAGGAGCTTTGGAAGCAATTCTTAACTATAAAGTAGTTGCTAATTCAGACAAATATAGCTTATTGGAAATCGAGTTGCAAACAGGACGACATCATCAAATACGAGCACAACTATCACATATTGGCTGTATCATCAAGGGTGATTTAAAATATGGCGCTAAAAGAAGTAACGAGGATGCATCTATATGTTTACATGCCAGATATTTAAATTTTATACATCCTGTGCGTAAGCAAGAAATACAAATTACAGCTCCTGTTCCTAAAAACAGATTATGGCAATTTTTTGAGAATAATGTTAAAGTTTAATAATGATATCTATATCAAAGACAACTATTTTTTATTTTTGCTAGATGAATTGGAAAAGTATTTTCAAAAAGAAAAAGGAATTTTTGGATGAACCACTAAATTTGGGTTTATTACAAACAGACTTGCATTCTCATTTAATTCCCGGTATTGATGATGGTAGTAAAAGCATGGAAGAAAGTATTTTTCTTATTCGAGAAATGTCAAATCTTGGCTATAAAAAGCTAATTACTACACCACATACAATGAACGATTATTATAAAAATAATCCTGAAATTATATTAGCCGGCCTTGAAGAATTGAAAAATGAATTAGTAAAAGAAAATATAGATATAGAGATAGAAGCTGCTTCTGAATATATGCTTGACGATGGTTTTGAAGAAAAATTTAAAACAGGTAATATTTTAACATTTGGTAATAATTATATCCTTGTAGAAATGTCGTATATGTCAGAATTTCCACAACTTTCAAGTATTATCTTCGATATGCAAATGGAAGGATATAAAGTAGTTTTGGCACATCCCGAACGATATAATTATTGGCATAATTCATTTCATAAATATCAAGAACTAATTGACAGAAATGTATATTTACAAATGAACATCAACTCTTTAACAGGCTGGTATAGCGCATCATCTAAAAGAATAGCAGAAAAGCTATTATCTGAAAATATGATTTCGTTTCTTGGCAGTGATTTACACAATGAAAACTATTTACAAGAGTTAAAGAATTCAAGATTACAACCAATCCTTGAGAATGCTTTAAATAATCCCAGGATATTAAATTCTACATTATAACACAACATAGCTTATGAATAAGGAAGAAATATTAGATATAGCAAAAAAGGTAATAGCTGAAGAGATAAGCTCCTTATCTAATTTAGAAAATCAATTAAATAATGATTTTGCCGAAGCTGTAGAAATGGTTCTAAACTCTAATGGACGATTAGTTGTAACGGGTATTGGTAAAAGCGCTAATATTGCTACAAAGATTGTTGCCAGCCTTAATTCCACCGGCACTCCCTCCCTATTTATGCACGCTGCTGATGCTATTCATGGTGATTTGGGAATGGTTCAAGATAATGATATTGTAATGTGTATTTCTAAATCAGGAAATACACCAGAGGTAAAAGTTCTTGTACCACTATTAAAATCACTTGGCAATAAGCTAATTGCAAATGTGGGAAACACTAATTCTTTTTTAGCTAATAATGCAGATTATGTTCTTAATACAACTGTTAGAAAAGAAGCATGCCCTAATAATTTGGCTCCTACTTCCAGCACTACAGCACAGCTTGTAATGGGCGATGCATTTGTAGTTGCTCTATTGCAATTGCGAGGATTTACAGATAAAGACTTTGCAAAATATCATCCCGGAGGAACACTTGGAAAACAGCTTTACCTTAGAGTTGAAGATTTATGTGTCAATAATGAAAAACCTTTTGTTAATCCTACTTCTGATATTCGCTCTATAATTATTGAGATATCTTCAAAACGATTAGGCGCCACAGCAGTAATAGATAATAACACAGTCCAAGGTATTATTACAGATGGTGATATCAGAAGAATGATGCAAAAATATGATGATGTTGATGGTTTGACTGCACTGGATATAATGAGTAATAATCCGAAAACTATTGAATCAAATACTTTGGCTATTGATGCTTTGAAAATAATGAAAGAGAAAAACATCACTCAACTACTTGTCCTAAAAGATAATAAATATTTTGGTGTTATTCATTTGCATGACATTCTAAAAGAAGGCATTTTATAATGTTTTATTTTTCCATTTTTGGATAATCTCATCAGCAAGTTTATAAGCACTCTTTTTATTAGTAAGTATTTGGTCTTTAGCTATTGCTAATAAATTTTTAACATCATTATTCTCATAAAAATATTGCTTTAATTTTCTATCAATCTGCTCATGCAATCTAAATAATTCTTGTTGTTTTCTATTAGAATAGAAATAGGAATTTTCTTTTGTAATCCTTTCATACTCTTTGATATACCCCCATAATCTATCTATTCCCATACCTGTATATGCGGAGCAAATATCAGCGACGGGAGTCCAGCCTGAATCAGTTGCAGGAAATAAATGTAAAGCATTGGCATATTGTACCTTTGACATTTCTGCTTTTTGCAGATTATCACCATCGGCTTTGTTTATCAGAATGGCATCACTCATTTCTATAATACCTCTTTTTATTCCCTGTAACTCATCACCCGCCCCGGCAAGCATCAATAAAAGAAAAAAGTCAACCATAGAGTGAACTGCAATTTCACTTTGTCCCACACCAACAGTCTCCACAAGGATAATATCAAATCCGGCTGCTTCGCAAAGGCTAATAGATTCCCTGGTTTTTTGAGCCACTCCACCAAGCGATCCCGATGAAGGGCTAGGTCTGATAAATGCATTCTTATCGGCACTTAGCTCTTCCATTCTTGTTTTATCACCGAGAATACTTCCCTTGTTTTTATTAGAGCTGGGGTCGATAGCAAGCACAGCAACCTTATAACCTTTAGATGTAAGAAACTTTCCAAATGCTTCTATAAATGTACTTTTGCCAACTCCAGGAACTCCTGTAATTCCAATGCGGATAGACTCTTTGGCTTTTGGCAAACAAAATTCAAGAATATCTTCAGCCAGTTTACGATGTTCCTTTTTTGTGCTTTCTACTAAGGTTATTGCTTGAGCCAGAATACGCCTTTCTCCTTTTATAATCCCATTTACATAATAGTCGAGATCATGGGTTTTAGACTTATAGCCTTTTACTTTATCAACAAATTTTCTATTTATAGCCTCAGGCTGTTCTATTCCTTTGTTAACTTTTAAAGCTGATTTATCCATTTCTTCCATTAAACTAATCTACTAATGATAAAACAAAAATGAAGCTATATCTGCTTCCAATGATTCACTGGCATGTTCTATTATTCTTCCAACTTCATACTTATCTTTATTAAAAATAAAAGTGGGAACATATTCAATATACAATTCTTTAATATCAATATCCGGAATTTCTTTATGCCTATCTACTGCCATTATATTAAGCTTTTCCATTGGATAATCAAGGGACTTAAGCAACATAAGCATTCTAGGAACTTCATATTGAGAATCAGAACACCATGATCCAAAAACTATAGTTATACTGATTTTATTTAGCGAATCTTTATAATCTACAAGAAAATCATCATAAGGAGTATACTCTTCTATAGCTTCATCAATATAAGTCTTAAAAACAGGCGAATTAAGAACTCCTTGGTAAGTATATTTCCCTATCATAACTTCTTGATTGATAGATGTATCAATCATAGTTTGATTTAAGCTGTCCGGATGATATAATGTTTGTGCATTTATCTGCTGAAATATAAAAATAGACAGAACTAAAAATATTGTTATGATAATTTTAGACATAAATTTATTGTTTTGTTATTCAAGTTTCAAAAGTAATGAAATTATATATTAAAAATGTTCAGGTTAATAAGTATAATGATATAATTTTTACTGAATAATGCCACTAATTTTAATCTTTAAGTTAGATAATTCAAATTCTGCTTTTGAATAATTCCAAATAGATAACATTATTAAATCATTATTATGAAATGGCTTAAATACCCTAAGCTTATATATGTCATGCCTTTGCTTTCCTTTGTACGCAGGAATTGCATTAATCTTAATTTTTTGATAATTATAGATTTTCTTTGTGCTATCAAGATAGGTAATTGTCCAAAAAGTTTCATCTAAGTTTCCGGAAAGTAATTTGGTAGAATTCTCAATTTCTAAATATGATTCTCTGAATCTAATTAAGCTATCAATTGGTAAGAAATAACTTAGCCCATATTCCTGCTTTTCAAATTGAATAGTTTTATTATCGATAATCTTAGATGAAACTATTAAACTATTATTTTTATTCTTCTTAAAATCAACTTCTTTATCTATTACACATACAAGTGGCTGTTTATGAAATGAAACAATATCGTCATTTCCTCCCAAGATATTTTCATAACGACTATCAATTTTACCAAACGTATAAAAATACTTTTCGGAGTTCATATCGAAATGACTAATTATATTATGGTGATATTGATATGTTTGCATTAAATTAAGTAAAATAAAGACACTTAAAAGTAATACTGAAATTCTTTGTAAAATAATACCGGAATATTTTAAACCAATAGCCAATAAGAGTACAATAACAGGTAAATATTCAATAAATACTCTTGACCCAAAACTATCACCATAGTACCAATTCCACCATGAAGAAAGAACATAAATTATGATAAATATAAATCCTATGCTTAATGCTAATTCCTGTCTATTCTTCCTTCCTGATATTATATAAATTAAAATACTTACTAATACAAAAGGAGAATAAATAAACAGTCCTTTTCTGAAACTAAAGAGGAAATTTAAAATTTCAGGTTTATTGAAATAAAAGCCTTCATTAGCATAAGACCAAACTATAAAACTTCCGGTTTGAGCTTTCCATACTAACAACTGAATACTTAAAGTAATAATAAATATAAATAGCGATATATAGCTGTATCTAATATGATTAAATATTCTTGATAATAAATTAATAAAGCTTGAAACAGAACCTAATATAAATGGCAAAACCAGAATTATCAAAATATTTATTGGTCGAATCAAAATCACCAAAGCAAAAATAAAAGATGTAAGAAACATATTTCTGGCAGTAAATTCTATGCTCAGTTTTTTTACATAATATAAAAACACACTAATAGCAGCAAATGAATACACATGAGACATTGAAGGTTCTAATATACTGTAATACAATAAATTTGTTCCGAAAAATACAGAAAACAAACTAAATTCTATAATATGGTTTTCTATTTCATACAGTAGCAATAGTTTTCTCAAGAATATCAAACCGATAATTAAATAAAACAAAGCTGCTATACTAACAGTCTTTTGAAATATTTCTGAATGAAAATCTATATCGGTATTAAATATAGACTTAATAGCTGAAACCGAAAGCACAAATGGACTTTGCAATAATGCTGTACCGATAAAATATTTATTAACTACCTTACCTTCCGGTGTTTTCAATAAATAAACTCCATTTTCTTTTTGCTTATCTATTGGATTTTTGCCAAATAGCATTGGAAAATAATCATAATAACCATAACCATCGCTTCTAATAATATTACGATAATTCTCTCCTGAAGTACCATTCCAACTAATCAAATAAATCAATGCAGCAGAAAAGAAAAATACTGATAATATTGCTCTATAAGTTTTCTTAATATGTGATTTTATTGGTTTCAAAAATAACATTTAGCGATTTATAGTAAATTTTTCGATCTGAGAACCATCACTCCTAATTGCACTAATAACCAAAGAATCCATACTAACATCAATCTTACAAAAGTGAAATGACCTATCAATAGTTATAATGTTTTTTTTCTTTCTAGGCATATACAATGGTGCGCCTCCTCCTCCGGTGGTTATATGTGTAACACCCTCAACTTCAGCTCTTGAATAATAATGATTATGCCCTGTTAATACTAATTTAATATTATACTTTTTAAAGATTGGTTGAAGAATCCTTTGTACTTTCTTGCTATTTTTATGTCCACCGGCAGTATATCCGGGCTTGTGCATCACCGCAATATTCCATTTAGATTTATTTCTTTTCAAATCATCTATTATCCATCTATATTGTTTAGAGCCAATACTATAATCATCAAATTGGTCAATAATTATAAAATGTGCAATGCCATAGTCGAAACTATAGTAAAATACATCATCAGAATTATAATCATAAGGGAAATACTTTTGAAATAAATCACCTTGTCCCTCATGATTACCCATTGCTGACATATAAGGCATATTAGCTAGCAAAGCCTGAATTCCTTTGTATTTAGGATCAAAAAACTGATTATCCCAATCCTCTTCATTATCACCATTTGCAACTATATCACCTGTGGCAACAACAAAAGTCTGATAAGTATTATTCGATTTAATTAATTTATACATTTGTTCTGCAAGCCTGTTATGATTCTCCGGATATGTACGAGTATCACCATAAGCTAAAAAAGAGAATCTTTGAAAATTAGTATCTTGTCGAGATTGAAAACTTCCTCTCCTTATTTCTTTATCACATTCTACTGAATATAAATAAGTATGTCCGGCCTGTAGACTATCAAAATTAATAATATGTTGGTGAAACTGATTATTTTCATTATTCCTATACAGTTTTTCATCTGCACTAATTGAATCCTTTAAAATTACCGCACAAGCAACAGAATCATTATTTTGCCATAGTAATCTCATTCCAAGCTTGTCATTATTAAATATCATATACGGAGATTTAACAAATGTTTGCTGAGCACTAAGATTACTGCTATTTATCAGCAAATACAATGTTATGCCAACAAAAATATAAGTCAGTAAATAAATACTTTTGTGATTTTTAGAAAAAAATAAATTATTCATTTGAAAATATACTATTTAGTAATGTACAAAACTAATGAAATTTGAATAAGAAGTTTTGTTAAATTTTCTATAATTATTAATATATTTAACCCGCATTATTCATACAAAGGCAAAGTAAATTGTATAAATAAGCAATGAATAAAAGGATGCAAATACGGGAAAACCATCTCAAAACATATCAAGGACAGGCTGATTAAGAAAAATTCAAATTTATTAACCTCAGTTCGATATTAGCTTTTCTCACAGTTTTAATTAATCATCAAGATTATTTGTTAATAATCCGGAAAAATTTTCATTTTACAACTACTAAGTTCATTTTATAGTAAGATATCCAAAAAACTACACTCATATTTTTACCTAATTCTAAGATAGATTTCTATTTTTTCAAATAAATTAAACATTTCTTATTTAGAATAACAATAAATAGCACTATTAATCAATATCTTATAGCATTATTAATCTAAATAAATAAGAAATAACAAAATTGTTTTAAAAATCTCTTATTTATATTAATTTTAAATAACTTTGCGTTCTTAAATAAATAACAAATATGATTATAGATAAGGACACAAAAATATCGCAAATATTAAAAGAAAAGCCTGAAGCTATTGATGCTATTTCAATGATTAACAAGAATTTTAAAAAATTGCAAAATTCTTTTCTAAGAAAGATGCTAGCTCCCAGAATTAATGTAAAAGCTGCAGCACAAGTAGGAAATTGCTCAATTAATGATATTTTAAAATCACTAGAAGAAATTGGTTTTGAGGTAGCCTATGAACAAGAAAGTAAAACAAATGATATAATAATTTCAAATACTAATATGAATAAGACAAATGTAATAGACCTTGATGTACGCCCAATATTAGAAACAGGTGTAGATCCATTTAATGTAATTATGGAAGAGCTGAAAAAACTCAGCGATAATGAGACTCTCAAAATAATAAACACTTTCGAGCCTATTCCCCTTTTGAATATCATTAAATCAAAGGGATATGAGTATGAGACAGAGCGTCCAGAAGACGGTACTGTTCATACATTTATCAGGCGTATAACAGATGATGCTCCTCCTCAGGAAGAAAAAAAGGCAGAAGAGAACATAAGCAATATGACTTTTGAGGATTTGGAGCGTAAATACGAAAATAGATTAGTGGAAATTGATGTGCGTGATTTGGAAATGCCAATGCCAATGGTCAGCATTTTAGAAGCAATAGAAACATTAGAAGAAGACCAAGCATTATATGTACACCATAAAAGATTACCACAATATTTACTTCCTGAGATTAAGGAGCGTGATTTTGATTATAAAGAAAAGGAAATTGACGCTGATAATATGAAATTTATAATTTATAGGAAATAATCTTATGCAAGCAGGATTAAGTACAAAGAACGCACCATCACCAAAGGTTGTATTACCATTTTACGCGTATGGAGCGCTAGCATTTATTGTAGCAGCAATAATGATGTTTTTTACAGACATTGATATTACCACTTCTTTTTTAACTCCTAAAGTATTAAGCATAGCGCATACTTTAATATTAGGCTGGGTAACGATGCTTATTTTCGGAGCTCTTTATCAGCTTATACCTGTAGTAATGGAAGTAAAATTATATAGTGAGAAACTTGCAATGGCTAGTTTTATAAGTCTTGCCCTCGGTACTCCTTTTATGGCTTATAGTTTTTGGGCGAATTTCATTGGAGATTCACCTGTTATGATAATCGGTGGCAGTTTAGTAATAATATCTGTTATCTTATTTGTGATTAATGTTGTTGGTAGTGGAAGAAAAACTGAAAACAAAACTATAGAAAATAGATTTATAATTACATCAGTGGTATGGTTATTACTGACTGTATTGCTTGGTATTAGTATTATTTTATTTCCACAAATACTTTCACATGGTTCATTCATAATTCATGTCCATATTGGAATAATAGGTTGGTTTATGATGTTAGTAGTTGGCGTATCAAGCACTTTAATGCCTATGTTTTTTATTGCACATCAGCTTAACAAAAAATATCTGGAACGTGCTTATTGGGCAATAAATGGTGGATTGCTATTGTTAGTTATAACAATGTTTTTTGAATTAGGAATTTATGTTCGAATTATAGCAGCAATTTCTATTCTAATAGGTTTTATAATGTTCTTTAGATATAACTTTTCTGCTTATAAAAAACGACTACGTCATAATTTGGATGTAGGAATGAAATTATCCGTATTGGCGTTTACATTATTTTTAGTAACATTAATTACCGGTTTTTTATCAGCCTTAGGAGATATTATTCCTGTTGAATTCAGTAATAGAATTAATATTATTTATGGGGTTTCCTTAATTTATGGATTTCTAACAGCGTTAATTTTAGGCCAAATGTATAAAACCTTACCATTTATTGTCTGGCTAAAATTATATCAAGATAAAGTAGGCAAATTCAAAACCCCACTTCCTGCAGATATGCATTCCGAAGAAGCCGCACAAGCACATTATTTTTTCTTTATTGCAGCTTTTACTCTGTTAATAGGTGGTATTTGGTTCCAAGAACCTATATTGATTAAAGCCAGCGCTTTTTTCATGTTTATCACTTCATTATTATATGGATATAATACATATAAAATTTTAGGACATAAACAACAACTTAAACCTTTGGCAATGCCTAAAATGCATAAGAAAAAACCTATTGTGAAAAGTTAGTAAAAAAGAGAATTAACTATTAAAATATATAGAAATGGCAAAAATTGATCAATTAAACGAAACGGAACAAGAAATTTTAGAGGTTATTAAAACTGTTCCTGATCCTGAAGTAAATGTTAATATTGTAGATTTAGGATTAATTTACGAAGTATCTCACGATGAAGCAAATAAAATCATAAAAATAGTGATGACACTTTCAGCAAGAGGATGTCCTGTTGGTGATACAATATTACAACATGTGCAAACTGTTGTCAGCAATATGTTCCCCGGATATTATGTTGATGTAGAATTAGTTTGGGAACCTCAATGGACACCAGCTTTAATTACTGAAGATGGTAGAGCTGCTTTAGACGGAGGCTTCTAAAGTTAAGTCTAAATACACTAAATTGATATAAAAAGAGGAAAAGTAAATAGCAAAACTATTAGGCTTTTCCTCTTTTATTATTTTTAATAAATAAAATAAATTATTGAAGTATTTTATCATAATCCACATCAAGTTCTTTATCATTTTTAAAGTCAAAAAGAGTCTTTTTCCTTAAATTAAAATACGAATTCCAATATTTCTGTATTGCTCTTAAATAGTTAAGCCTTGCCTGGTCATTAGCAGCTTGGGCTATATTCAAGTCTGTTACAGTAGTTTTGCCAAGATAATATCTATTCTTTGTTATTATATAATTTCGTTGGGCTACAGTATCACTTTTAGCTGCAATATAGAGCTGATTTTGCTGCATATTAAACTCAGCTACTTGCAAATAAATTTGTTGCTTGAAATCTATTTTTTGCTGTTCGATACTACTTTTCACTATTGACAAATTGCTTTCAGCCATTTTTACTTGTCCTTTTCTAAGTCCCCAATCATAAATGGGAACCTGTACGCCCAATCTCACATTTTGCTGATTATTAAGATCATAATATGCATCGCCAAGAATAGGTGCATTCTGTGTTAAACCAAAAACGGCATAAAGATTAGCATTAAAACCATTTTCTTTTTTTGCTCTGTCTAAATCAGAGTTTGCTTGCATTATTTGTCTATCAAACCCTAGTATTTTTGAGTTATTAACCATAGCATAATTTAGAGCCTTATTCTTATCAACTATAATAAAATCAACTGCGCCGGGCTCTAATAATATCACTTTTACTTCGGGGCTTAAGCGAAGAAAAGATTTAAACTTGTATAAAGAATTCTCATAATTCAGATTCGCTAGTTCTAGTGAAGACTTAGATTGCAATAGTTGCAACTCCAATTGCAGCAATTCATTTTCTTGAATTTTACCAAGAGAATATCTTCCCTGTGCCAATTTATATAATGTATCATAGTTTTGAACATTTACTTGTTGTATTTCAATATTTAATTGCGATTGTAATAAATCAAAATAGTAATTTACCGCAGTAATTCGCACTTGCTCAGAAGCTTCAAGATATTTTCTTTTTGCTTCATTATATTTCAAAGGCTCTATCTTCTTACTCCATTTATAGGGATTATAGTTAAATATTGGTTGAGAGACACCAAAATTTATTGGTGTAGAAAGGTAATTATGAGATCGTAAGGAATCACTAAAATTATCAACTTTCTGCAAACCACTACTTAAAAACACATTTCCACCTGTAAAACCTATAGTTTTTCGTACCTGCAAATTGCCCGAATAAGAAATATAGCTTTGTGCCAAATATGACTCCGTACCGTCAGGATTTGTATAATTGACAAATGATCGATTGAGATTTGGTAATTCTCCAGTAAAATTAAATTGAGGGAGAAGACCTCTTTTAAAAGTTCTATAAGCCCAATAATTACTAATTAATTCAAATTTAGCAATTTGTATATCTAAAGAATTATTTTGAGCTATTTCTATAACCTGTTCCAAGCTATAAGATTTCTCTTGTGCTCTTAGTTGAGAACTCATTATCAATAAGATGCTTATTGTCAAAAATACTAATCTTTTCATTTTCGAATATAATTTATTCATAACGCAAGGAGTCAACTATATCATTATCAGCAGCTTTCTTTGCCGGCATAAAACCAAAAATAATACCTACGGCGGCAGATACAACGAATGATACAACTACCGAAAACCATGATACAAGTGTTGGGATTTCAGTTACTTTAGAAATAATAAACGCTAATACTACACCTAAAATGACACCAATAAATCCGCCTAAAAGAGAAATTATTGATGCTTCGGCTAAAAACTGAAATACCACATCAGAAGCTCTTGCACCTATAGAGCGTCTTATTCCTATTTCTTTAGTACGTTCCATCACTGATGCTAGCATAATATTCATAATCCCTATACCTCCAACTATCAATGAGATACTTGCAATAGCACCAAGAACTATATTAAAAATACTTCTGGTTTTTTGTTCTTGTTTCAAAAGAATTTCCGGCACATTTATAGTGTAATCTTCTGCATTAGAATGTTTTCGTTTTAATATTTTATCCAATAGTTCAGCCGTCTGACGAAGATATTTAGAATCTTTAACTTGAACAATAATATTATCAATTTGATTTCTGTTTGGGTCAATATCTTCTTCATCTCTATTTGATAATTTCAATTTTGTAACTATTGATTTATCATTATGACGCTTTAAAAATGATTGTATTGGGATATAAACATTTTTATCAAAATCATCAATACCTGCTTTTGTCCCCACTCCTGTTGCTTTGCCTCTAATACTCATAACACCAACTACTTTATACCAATGTTTGCCGCATTTTATTAGTTTTCCAACAGCTTTTGATGTAGGAAAAAGTCTGCTCTTTACATTATGACCAATAACACAAACCTGATCAGCATTGACAAAATTTGATTTACTAGGGAAAAATCCACTTTCTATTTGAATCTGAAACACTTTAAAAAAATCCATATTAACTCCGGACAAATCACCCTTAAAGTAGTTAGTTTTATAAATAAAATTGCTTTCTTTTTTTGATTCTGTGCTAACATATTTAACTGTAGGAATCATATTCTTAAATGAATTAGCTTCTAGAATACTTAAGCCTGGTGATAGTTTCTCCTTCGATTTTTTATTTTTTTCTTCTTCTGTTTCTCCGGAATTATTATTTCCAGTTTTTATTTCAATTTCCTTAGCTTTGATAATAATATTGTTAACACCTATCATTTTCATTTGCTCCAACACCTCCTGTTTAGCACCGTTACCAATAGCCAGCATAGCAATAACAGCAGCAACGCCAAAGATAACTCCCAAAGCAGTAAGAGCAGAACGTATCTTATTGATAAAAACGGCCTCAAAAGCAATTCTTAAATTCAATAAATATTGATTAATACTTTTAGAATCTAACTTCATTTTATTTGTCCAGGAGTTTTAATTTCCATGTGTTTGCATTCTCAGGAGGTACAAGGTAAACTTCATCACCTGCTTCTAATCCTTTTGTAATTACAATCTCGTCTAGATTACTTTTTCCTGCTCTCACTTCCTTCCGTATTCCATCAGTGTATACAAATGAAGTGCTATCCGCCACATTTAAACACTCTATGGGAATAAAGACTACAGAATCCATTGTTTCAACAATAATACTATTCTTTGTTGTCATAGAAGGCCGTAAGTCAGAATCTGATTCATTTACCTTTATTACTACTTCAAATACATGAGCAGAAGTATTTTGTAATTCTTCCCCAATATTTGCAACATTGGTAACAATACCTGTTAATTTTTTATTAGGAAAAGCATCAACAGTAATATCTACCTTCTGATTAACAACAACTTTACTAATGTCTATTTCATTAACATAGGTTTTTACTATCATTTGTGACAAATCAGGTAATTTAGCAACAATAGGATTCCAAATAGATATTTTTGACCCACTAGATATTTTCTTACCAGACCATGTTTTTGCATAAATAAGCATACCTGCTTGTGGTGCTGTAATATTAAAACCTTTAAGAACATTAATAAAGCGTTCTTTTTTACTCGATTCTTTTTGATAATCAATAACTGCAGTACGAACAGTATTTTCTTCCTTTCTTTTTTTAAGCTTATAGTTATTTAATGCTTGTTTGTATTTACGTTTATTTTTCTTAATGGAAATGCGAAGTTTTTCTATTGTTACAGGAGACTCATATTTTGAATTTTTTAATTCCAATTCTAATTCTTCAAGCTCATATTTTATATTTATAAGATTGTCTCTATCAGCACGTAAAGTAAGAGCAGAATCTAATTTTGACTGACTGATTTTTGCCTCTAGTTTTTCTAAATTGGCATCAATTTCTTTTAGTTTATTAAGTATTGGTGTTTGGTCTATTGAAGCAATATAATCGCCGGAATCTACTTCTGTTCCTTCTGGAATAATTTCGTTTAATTTTAAGTCTTCGTAAACTCCAATACTACGCAAACCCGCTGGTCCTTGAATATTTGTTGAACTTTTAGCATCTAATTCACCACTGGTAACAACGCTAATTATAAACTTTCCGGATTTAGCTTTTGTATGTATTCCTCCATCCTTATTGTTACCTCTAAAATACCATATAAACAATAAAATAAATATAATAATTACAGCGACAATTTTTAATCCTCTCTTCATTATTTTATTAATTAGTTTAAAAAAGAAACAAAGCTCTAATATTAAATTAGAGCTTTGTTTTAAAAAGTAACTTAAACTCCTGAACCCGTGTTATAATAACTAAAATTCAACTCAGAATAAGACTTTGTTTTCGGATTAAAAGTTATATCAGCATGACCTTTTTCTCTAACAAATTCCAATGTTTTTTCATATTGGTCAGTACCTTTTCGCAACCAAGCCGGAAGATTATTTTCGTTAGTAATTCTAAATTTCTTCATTAGCTCAGCTGTGTGCTCTTCTAACATCTCCTCTGCTGTTTTTTTCCTAAATATGCTGGCAAAAGGCATATCATATGCAGCAATTACAGGAGCTATAGATTGGCCAATAAAGTCCATTTTAGCAATCTGACTAATACGCTTATCGTATTTTTCAATCTCTTCTTTAGTAAATACTGTTCCAAGTAAATTACTGTTCTTCAATATACTAACAATAACCATATCCCTCTCACCAGGCAAATCACTACTGAAAATAAGATTGCGAATACGTGACTGTACCTCTTCAAGTTGTTCATCACCAACCATTGGATACTTTCTCTTTGAGAAAAACCAAAATACTTGCTCATTTTCTATTTTCAATACTTCTTTGCGAACTAAAGATGTAATTATTTCATCTCTAAAATGCTGCCCTTGAAAACTTAATGTAGAAATCCAATCTTCTATTCTTCTACTATTATTATATTCAACAATTTGATCAATAACACCGTCAATAAGTGGATCATTTACTTTATCAGTTTTATCAGGGAAAATATATTTTTCATCAGAATCGATAATATGTAATAATAGCATCTCCATTAATATTGAAGAAGCGATAATAATATCAAAACTTTCGTTTCTAAAATTTAAATGTTGATTACCATTCTCATCAATCGACAGTAAATATATCTCTTCAGGTATAGTTAAAAAATTCTTCATGTTATAAATGTTAATAAGGTTATTTTATTATTTAATCTTCAACAGCATCAATGTTCTCAAATGACCCAAAGAGATCTAAAAATCCTGATACTTCAAATACATTTTTAATTTTTTCACTAAGACAACAAAGGGCAATATCTCCTTCAATGGCACGAAGGGTTTTTAATGAAGATAAAAATATTCTCAAACCAGAACTGCTAATATATTCTAATTTACTCATTTCAAACACTATAAATTTTACTCCTTTATCAATAAAAATTTGTAATTGTTGAGCAAAATCCTCATAATTTGATGTGTCAATTCTACCTTCTATCTCTACGATAGTGTATTTTCCTTTCTCTCTTGATTTTAAATTCATTTTATAAAAGCTTTAAGATTTTTAGTTAGTTTATTTTATATATGATATGTGTTTATACTATTTATAAGTTTATATTTTATACCCCAGTTCCAGCATTACCTCTTTAAGTGAGCTCTTAACTCGCAATAGATTATTTAATTCACTTATGTTAATGATATTTGAAACTTTATCATTTACAGCAAATATAGTTAAAAAGCCATCAAATAATTTAAGTTCTTTCTGTAATTTTATAAAAACTCTTATTCCTGAGCTATTTATATACTCTAATTTACTAAAATCAAAAACGAAAAACTTACTTCCATATTTCATGGCTTTATCTATCTCTGTTTGTAATTCTGCTATATAATCAATATTGAATTTACCTTCTAACTGAAAGTAATTAAACGATTGTACTTGCGTAGCCGTTATCTTCATATTCTAAATTTTATAAAAATTAAGACAAAACAAGAAAATATTAGTTGCGTTTTATTAACTAATATTAATTTGAATTGTTAATACATTCTTACCATTTTGGTACATATAATCAATAGATTCACTCAAATTCTTAACTAAGTGAATGCCCAAACCTCCTACTTCCTTTTCTTCAAGCTTCACCTCTTTAGGTTTTGATTCTATTTCTAACATATTGAAAGGAATACCATTATCACTAATCTGAACATTTATTAAATCACCTTCCTTATTAGCTACTACTTCAATATATTTTGCTTCACTATTATCAAAACCATAAAATATTATATTGGAAATAATTTCTTCAAGTAATAAATTTAATGTAAATCTGTTTTTAGAATTCAAATTCCATAAATCACCAATTTCTTCACATAAATTCTCCAATTCATATATACTCTCTTTCTTTCCTTCTAGTTTAACAGATAGAGAATTATCAATATGCTTTTTAATTAATGTCATAAGTATTAAGTAAATATCTTCACAAATTTAAATAAAAAGCAAATACATTCTAACTTAAAAAATATTAATATTTGACAAAATTTCAACAAATACTTAATTACTTAATTTCAACTAAATATTTATCACACAGAATACTAATATACTGATAGCAGGTCCGATTTATTGCTAAAAATCACGAAATATAAGAGCTAATTATATAAAATATAAAACTGTGAGCAAATAATTATATCTAGCTAAAGTTTATACATCTTCCATCCATTCAAAAAATTGATAATGATCTCCATCCATCCCTAGTTTAGAATATACTTGCTGTGCTGAAGTATTAGTTTTATCAACATATAACCTTATGCCACAATAATTTTCATTATTAACTACCATATTTTTAATATGCTGATATAAAAAATTGTAAACACCTTTCTTTCTGTATTCAACAACAGTATAAACCGATTGAATCCACAAAACCCATGCATTTCTCCAATCACTCCATTCTTTGGTAATCATAAGTGTACCGGCATAATTATTATCTATTTCAGCAATATAATATTTAGCTTTCAGAGGATCAAGCAATCCATTTTTTATTCCGGGTTCTAATATATGAGCTAATAAATCGATATCTTCTGTTTCCTTAGCCATTTTAAGCATGGAATCTACCAAAAAATCTAAGTCTTTAATTGTAGCCTCTCTAATACTTATATTCATTATCTATTGTTTTCAACTAATTCTTTTAAATATCTATAATTAATTTTTCCACTACCAAGTAATGGAATTTCATCAATAATAATAATATCACGAATTTTCGCAATTGTAGCTACTCCGTTTTCTCTCAAATAGGCATTAACCTCACTTTTATCTATTTCTTTAGTAGAAAACATAACAACGGTAGGCTCAAGTCCTTTGTCAGTACCTTCTACAGCAATAGTATTTTTACCATCTTCACCATATTTACTAACAAGGATTTTTTCTATAAATGGCAAACTAATCATCTCGCCTCCAATTTTCACAAATCGTTTTAAGCGCCCGGTTATAAATAAATATCCATCTTTATCAATATATCCTAAATCTCCAGTTTTATAATACGTTTTCCCATCAACATCAATAAAAGGAGATGTGATATCTTTGTCTAGATATCCTTCAAACACATTTTTACCTCTTACCAAGAACATTCCTTCTTCGTGTACTCCCAATTTAGTAAAATCCTCTGTATCAGCTACTATAACTTCAATATCTTTAATAATTTTACCTACAGAATTAGTTTTCTGTGTATCAAATGGATTCAACGAAACTATTGGAGCACATTCAGTTATGCCATATCCTTCAATTATTAATGCATTATGGCCTTTGGTCATTTCTTCAAACTGGGCTTTTATATCAGGATGTAAACTTTCAGCACCACTTATAACCAACTCTACACTTTCCAGATCCTTTTTAGAAGCTTTAGCCATAATCATCTTTAACAATGTAGGTGTTGCCATTATATTATTAGCCTTATTATGCCGGATAGCTTCCACAACTTCTCCTAAGTTGGTAGGATTTGGAGTATATGCAACCTTAACTCCTGTTATAAGAGGTAGTATTGAAAGAACAGTAAATCCAAAGCTATGAAATGGTGGTAAGAAACTTAGAAAAATACTCTGCACCCTTATATCGATAATATTCAATGCCCCATAGAGGTCACTCACTACATTCTCATGTGTTAATGGTACTGCTTTTGGCAAAGTTTCGCTTCCCGAAGTGAAAAGTACCACTGCTGTTTTATCTATATCTGTATTTATAAATAGCCGTGGAAACTTAAACATAGCTAGACCCTTAAGTTTCATTGGAGTAGTGATATTCTTTACTTCTTGTTCTAAAAACATTAACTTTTTAGCAACTTCATCAGGAATTTGCTCTTTAATTTTATCGTAAAAACTTCCTGCTGTTATAATTAAATCTAAATCAGTAATCTCAACACAATGTTCGATAACTTTATTGCCAACAGTCCAATTTAGCATAACAGGAACTTTCCCTGCCATATATGTTGCCATAATTAGTAAAGATGTAGATTGCAATGCCGGCAACATAATTCCAATATAACGATGTTCTGTTTTACTCTTAATAAGTTGTGAAACCACAGTAGCTTTTAAAAAAAAGTCTCCTCTATTGCTGGTCCCAGATACATTATCCCATGCAAAATATTCATCCTTATTTTTAGAAAATACCTTTATAAAATGTTCTAAGACATTCTTTGAAGGATTTGGCATAACATTATAATCTTTAGATTTCTGTATATGTAGCAATGACTCTTTCATATGTTTATAATTTTATAATTTATAATAAATAAATAATTCATAATGATTTCTTAATTTAAAGGCTAGTCAATTATTTATATTGGACTAAATTGCAAGGCTTTGGTATCATCAGCAATATCACTCTTAATATTCTTTGGCAATTTTCTCTTTAGTTTAGGTGCTAAAAAATGATATTTAATAAATCTGGCTTTCTCTGCTCCTTTAATATTATAAACACCTTCCAAATATTCATTAAACTGCCTTCTAGTTAAGGAATTAGCCTTTTCCTTAGCTTCATTAGTAATATCAAATAGTTCTATCTCCACATTTCTTTTAGGCATAAAAAATACAAAATTTGCAAAAAAGTAAAAAATACACTTAAATAGTGTTTTAAAAAATAATGGCGATACACCTTTCCATGCTCTCGACCACCTCGACCCCCATAATCCATAAATTCTAACTCCTATAATTGAAACATTATCAGGTATTTCCCTAATTAAAGCATAAGCTGACTGTTTATTAAAAATTTTTTCGTAACCTTGGCTTTTAAGCTGTCCTGCAGGATATAATAAGATACTATTTCCTTCTTTATATGCTTGTTGAGCTCCTTCCCTAATCTTATCCATAACAGTAATATCACGCACACCTCTTTCTAAATCGGCAACAGCAACAGCACCAATTTTTTTCATAAAATACTTTACTATTGGCAAATTATAATATGTTGCACTAACCATTGGAGAAGCATTATGAAATTTTACAATTTCACTCATTAATATTATCGGATCAATTTCTGCCGGATGATTTGGTAAATATAAACGTGATTTATCTCCCTTTAATAATTCATAACCTTCAGTAATTTTTATATTATAACGTCTCTTAAGTATCCAATTAACAAAAATTGCAAAATTTTTCATAGTATTATATTAATAAATCAAAAATACAGTTTTTTTATCAAAATCCTATTTTTTTATTTTTTTAGGAAAAACACCCTCTATCTAATATATTTTTCTATCTTCGTGTCTAAATTAATTTATAACAATTATGAATAATAAGGTAAGTATTATTACCGGGGCATCTTCTGGAATTGGTAAAGCTATTGCCTATGAATTGGCTAAAAAGGGTTCCAATGTAGTACTTGCAGCAAGGAGAAAGGATAGATTAATAAAAGTTGCTAAGGATATAGAAGACAAATATAATGTAAAAACTCTAGTTATTCAAGCTGATTTATCTTTACAGGATGATTGTAAAAAGGTCATTGATAATACAATAGCAAAATTTAGTAAAATCGACATTCTTATTAATAATGCGGGCATTTCTCAAAGAGCGTTATTTGCAGATTTGGATCTAAATGTAATTCATAAAGTGATGAATATAAATTACTGGGCTAGTATTTATACCACCAAATTTGCCTTACCATATATTTTAGAATCTAAAGGAAGTATTGTGGCAATAAGTTCAATTTCAGGATTTAGCCCTTTACCCGCTCGTACCGGATACTGCTCGTCAAAATATGCTCTTCATGGTTTTATGGAAGCTCTTAGGATAGAACATTTGAAAACAGGTGTTCATATAATGATTGTTGCACCTGAATATGTGGCTAGTGAGATTCGGGAACACGCACTGATGAAAAATGGTAAAGAGCAAGGAAAAAGTCCTCGTGAAGAAAAGAAAATGCTTACTGCTGAGCATGTAGCAAAAAGAATAGTTAAAGGAATTATTAAAAGAAGAAGAACAATGGTTATTGGCAGAATAGGAACTCTAAATGTTGTTCTTTACAAGTTATTGCCTAAATTAACAGATAGGCTAATTTATTATTACATCAAAAAAGAAACAAATTCACCATATTAGATAAATATATGAATATTAAATTATTAGAAGGTTTTGACAACCTGAATTTTGGAACTACCAGAGAAGATTTTATTGAATTATTTCCTCAATGTACTAATTTTGAGATTATAGAAGAAGAGGAAGAATTAAAGACTGAAAGTGTGGAGATTAATGATCTTAAAAGCACATTGTATTTTGAAGGCGACGAAACAGAAATGCTTTTTACTGCCTGCGATACTGAAAATAAAGATGTAATTCTTTTTGGAGAAAAGATTTTTACAAAATCAGAGAATGACATTATTGATTTAATGGCAAAGCACAATTATAATGAATATGAAAGTGAAATAGAAGAATGGGGTGAAAAGAATATTAGTTTTATAGATGCAATGGCTGATTTTTACTTTTATAATGGAAAACTCTCTAGTGTTTCATGGGGAATCTTGATTCTATAAAGTATCCTGATTGCAGCATATAGTTACCTATATACCTTTGGATAAATTCAAATAAGGTATATTTTTATTTATTCTGAAAATTATCTTCCCAGCTTTTGTCGGGCAATTCGAGTTGATATTCTAACATTATTTTCAAAAGCAATAACAAATACATCGGTATTACCATTACTTCTTATTTGATCTCTTGCCAAAATTGCTTCTTGGTACGATTGGTAAGCTTTGCTAGTATAAATTAACAAACCTGATGCATTAGTATAAGTATCTAATCCATTAAGACTAATATTTTCTAACACAGCAAGTTGATTACCTACTCTAGCGCTACGGAATGCACCAATCTGAACCTTATAAACTATATTTTTTTGTTCAATATTTAAATCAGCACTTTGTGTGGTATTTGCATTATTAGTAGCAGATACATTGTTTGCCGAAGAAGCATTTGTTTGTAATATTTGACGAGCATTACGAATGTTAATTTTCTGTCCTTTATAGAAAGCTACAACAAATGCATCCTTGATTCCTTTATTTCTTATTATATTCCTGGCTGCAATAGCATCTTGTTCTTTATTATATCTTCCTGAAAAATATCTATAATAACCACTGGAAGTAATATCATAGAATAAATCACTAGCATTTGCCAAACGAGCCGAGCTTCTTAATCCTCCAAAAACACCAACTTGTACACTAAAGATTAAATCATTTTCATTATTTTGCAATTTATCATTCAATTGAGTGCCTGTATCACTAGGAATCTCAGATAATGCAATCTGTTCCATCTGAATATTTGAGCCAAAGTTCTGCACCTTAAGCTTATCGGCAATAGCTACAAGCTTACTATCAGTATAGGCTTCACCTCTATTAATAATATTCTTGGCTAATGCGTTACTAATTCTTTTACCATTATAATAAGGAACTACAAAAGCACCAGCATAACCCTTTCTCCGTAATTGGTTCTTCGCAATATTAGCATCATTATAATTGAGGAACAATCCAGCCATATATCTGGTAAAAGCAGATGTTGGACTTGTTTCAGCAATAACCGGTTTTACGTCTGCAAAAGTATTTTGTGGTATTGGCTTTCTAAAAGCTGCAATCTGTACTCTATAGAACAAACCATTAGGTAATTCCGGATCAATCTCTATAGGATTTTCAGCAGAATAAAAATCTACATTTATACTTGTATTATTACCAATAAAAGCACCTATTATATCAGCTTTACGAATTTCATAATTAATTTTCTCTTCACCACTCAATTTAGTCGGGTCAATTAATGCTAATTCTTCAAGTTCAATCTCTTTAGAATTCACATTATTAGTTGGCTTAGTAGTTATATTTTCAGTAGTAACCGTTGATTCAATGTTATTTTGTGAATTTAACTCTGTGTCAGCTGATATATTCTCAGCAAGTTGACTATCTTTAGAACTATTATTTACTGCGACAGTATCAACAGAGGCTATACTCTGAGACTGAGTTTGAAGTAATTCAATGGCATTCTGCTGATTTTGTAGTGCCATTTGCTCATACTGAATAGCCTGATTTATAAACTGTTGTTTATCATCACTGCTTAAGTCCGGATTCTCTGCTGAAGTACGACTGTTATTAGCAAAAGATAAATTTTGTGCTGCTTCATCCAGTTGCATTTTTGCTTGATTTGTTATTTGGCTTTCAGGAGCTAATAACTCTAACTGTGATATTGCAAGTTCATTTTGTTGATATGCAATTTTATTTTTAATATCATTTAGCTCTATAAAGACCATATTTACAGAATCGGATTTAGCTTTTAACTTTTTTGATAATGCAATAATCTTTTGCTTTTCGTATCCATCAAAATACTGTGCAGTATCTAACAATCTATTAGAAAGAGACTGATAATCATTTATTTCTCTTTGAATATTGTTGATTACCTCATTCTCATTAATTTCCTCTCCAAAATTAGTATCAATACTATTAGACGCAACCAAATCTTCTAACTCAATAATTTTGGTATTAACAAGTCTCTTAATTTCTTCAAGTTGAGATATTTTATTTTGTATTTCTGTTTGCTTAGCATCATCAACAGAATTTAAATTTATTCCTTGCAATAAATCTATCTGCTGTTGAACAATCTGTGCTTGCTTTTTAGCAAACATATATTTTACTCTAGGAATATCATTTTCATCAAAATATACTAAATCAACAGTATTTGTAACATAGTATTTCATACTTGGTTTAGTCGAAATCTCAACATAAGCCAGTCCTAAATTCTCCTTCGTTAATTTAGAATCAGAATTAAACATACTTAGGTCCAAATCTTTAGACTCTGTTGGTGTAATATTTTGATTATCAGCAACAATCTCATTACTATTAAGATATTCAGAATGATGAGTTAAAGCAGCAATTATATTATTATTTTGTTCAAGGCTATCAGAAAGTTCTTCTATTTCTAAATCCAGTATTGCAATCTTACTAAATAAAGAATCAGCAAAAGGTACCATTTCTTTAAGCTGTGCATTTAACTTTTCCGTTTTCCTTGGCTTGGTACTTTGTTCAATCTCATAGCTGATTTTATCTAATTTTTGTAGTTGTGCAGAATATTGTTCTTCTAAATCAGATTTTTGTGATTTTAAAACATCTACTTTAATCTGTTTAGATTTTGAAGAAATATCTAACTTTTCAATGTATTTATTTACAGCCGTTTCCGGATTGTAATCTGTTATATTGCTAAGTGCAGCAATATTTATATTATTAGTGTCTGCTTGTGATATTTTAGTTCTATTAGTAATAAACTCCTCTTCTATCCTATTTGAAATATTTTTTAACTCAGCACTCTCCTGATTTAATAATTCTGAATATAAATTTGCAGCAATCTGTTTTCTCCTAATTGCAATATATTGTTTTTGCTTACTATTAATATTGCTTAAAATAGTAGCTGTTTCAGCAGTATCCTCAGTATTAACTAAATCATTCTTTAAAGTACTAATATCATTTAATAAACTTTTTGCGATTTTATTATACTCATTACCAACAACAGCTGTTTGCTTTTGCCTATTAATAATTTGTTTTTCTTTGTTTTCTATTTCACCAATAGCAGCAATACTAGGCTCTAAATATTTAACTGCTAATTCATTAAGTTTTTCTTGCCTAAATATTGGAATATATATAGAATCTGTATTTTGAATACTCTCTGCTACAATATTTTGAGAGTTATTATCCGCTATATTTGTTTTAGGTTCAATTTTGGCTTCTAATTCAGCAATCTCATTCGATGTGTTATTGACAAAAGCATTTGGATTATTAGATAAAACAGCTAATTCCTCAGATATATTATTATTATTTCCTGACGCAATAGTATTTTTAGAATTATTTATTGCTATTAATAATGAATTTGATTTATCATAACTAGCTTGAGCCACAAGAATTTGATTATTCAATTTTTCAATACTATTTGTTATTGAAGCAATGCTTCTGGAAATACTATCAATTTCAATTTGTGATGCATTTTGTTCTATTGCCTGAACTTTATTTTCCTTAAGACTTACTAAAATATTTTCTTTTTCTTGTTTCTGAGATATTAGATGACTTAAGTTATTGTATGCAATTTCAGAGTTTTTTACTAAAGAATCATTGTTTATTGATTTAGGTTTAATAGAAGAAACAACATCATTTATTTGAATTAATTCACTCTGTAAACTATCGATATTCTCATTTCCATCAATATTATTTGAATCTCCTAAATTATCAAGCTTTGCAATTAATTCACTATTATATTCATTATCATTAGTAATCTTATTTGCAAGTTGATATGCTGCTATTGCATTCATTTTATGCTGCTGAGCATTATTTTTCAAACGAGATATTTCATCAATTTGACTTTGAGTTCTAATATCAAATCTATTAAAGTTATCAATTAATTGATTAGCACTATCATATTGTATTTTAGATATTTGATACTCATTATTTGCAACTAATAATAAATTATTTACATTTGATTTATTACTATCAATTAGAGATTTAAAATATGATTTTTTTTCTGCGATCATTGTTTGGTTGAGTGCATAAACTTGTGCTATTTCTTTCCTTTTTTTGGCAATTTGTAATTCAGATTCAGTATCAATATTTTCATTAGAAGCTAATTCAGGATTTGATTCTGCATTAGCTGCATTCTCCAAATTAGTGGTTTCAACATTATTTGCCTTATTTACTGTCTCTGTATTAGCACTTTCATTAGAAGTTAATTCAGGATTTGATTCTGCATTGGCTGCATTCTCCAAATTAGTGGTTTCAACATTATTTGCCTTATTTACTGTCTCTGTATTAGCACTTTCATTAGAAGCTAATTCAGGATTTGATTCTGCATTGGCTGCATTCTTCAAATCAGTGTTTTCAACATTATTTGCTTTATTTACTGGCTCTGTATTAGCACTTTCATTAGAAGCTAATTCAGGATTTGATTCTGCATTGGTTGCATTCTCCAAATTAGTGGTTTCAACATTATTTGCCTTATTTACTGTCTCTGTATTAGCACTTTCATTAGAAGCTAATTCAGAATTTGTATTATTGTCACTAGAATGAGAGCTAATAACAACAGCGGCAACACCAATTTTCTTACCTGTTTGAGAATTATTAGTTAAGTTATTTTTTGAGCCTACTGTAGTATATTCAATATTTGGTGGATTATTATTCTCATTTACAGCTACAACCTCTGAACTTTGCTCTGCTTCATTCT
>JAMOQI010000079.1 GCA_027064095.1 Bacteroidales bacterium
ATTGCCCGAGCATTAGCAGTCGACCCAAAATTTATACTTTTAGATGAACCTTTTGCAGGAGTTGACCCTATTGCGGTAGAAGATATACAAAGCGTAGTTTCAAGATTAAAAGAAAAAAATATTGGAATATTAATAACCGACCATAATGTGAGAGAGACTTTAAGTATTACTGACAGAGCCTATTTACTATTTGAAGGAAAAATACTTAAAAAAGGAAAGGCAGAAGAATTAGTTGAAGACGAACAAGTTAGAAAAGTTTATTTAGGTAAAAATTTCGAATTAAAGAAATAATTATTTCTTTAATTGTTTTTATGAATATTTACATTAAATAATATATATTTGTACTTTGATTATTATTTAATAAGCTCAATTAACAAAATTGAAATTATTATTTTTATAAAACTAAATTTATACTTTAAGAACCAAGCAAGATGAGTGAATTTAATGATAGTAATGAAATCTTTTCAAAGCGAGTAAAAGCTGGAAAACGTACTTATTTTTTTGACGTAAAAGAAACTAAATCTGGTGAATACTATTTAACTCTTACTGAGAGTAAAAAAAGATTTGATGGAGAAAGTGGTAAATTCTTTTTTGAAAAACACAAAATATTTTTCTATAAAGAAGATTTTGGCAAGATAAGAAAAGGTCTTAATGAAGCATTAGACTATATTCAAGAGCATCAAGGCTTTGATGAGAATTATGACCGTTATGAAAACTCAGATTACAAAGAAGATTAACATTTTGTTGAAATAAAATAAAAAGCTGCTCTTTGGGGCAGCTTTTTATTTTTTACCTTTGTATTTTTGAAAACAAGCAGTTCATAAAATATCTAATCATCCATAAATCAATCATTATGAAGGTAACTAATTATGGTCATGCCTGTTGGCATGTAGAAGTAAGTGGCAAAAAATTATTATTTGACCCTTTTATAAGTCCAAATGAATTGGCAAAAAACATCGATATCAGCAGTATAGAATGTGATTATATACTGATAACTCATGGACATGAAGACCACATAGCTGATGTAGAAACTATTGCTAAAAACACAGGAGCAAAACTAATATCTAACTTTGAGATAATAAATTGGTTTGCAGCTAAAGGCATAGATAATGGACATCCTATGAATATTGGCGGTAAATGGAAATTCGATTTTGGAACAGTTACATACTTCACAGCTCAGCATTCCAGTATGATGCCTGATGGAGCTTATGGAGGAAATCCCGGAAGCTTTCTGATAGAAACAAATGAAGGCAATTTTTATCATGCAGGAGATACTTCTCTTATGATGGATATGAAAATTATTCCCCTTCTGATGAAACTTGATTTTGCTCTGTTACCAATTGGAGACAATTTTACTATGGGAATTGATGAAGCTATTATTGCAAGCAATTTTATAGAATGCAACAATATAATAGCAATGCATTACGATACTTTTGGATATATTGTTGTTGACAAAGATGTTGTTAAAAACAAATTTGAAGCTGCAGGAAAGAAAATAACATTTATTGAAATAGGCGAAAGCTTAAACTTATAGTATTAATTATGGGAAAAGTAATTGCAATAGCAAATCAAAAAGGAGGAGTTGGGAAAACCACTACCGCAATTAACCTAAGTGCAGGTTTGGCGATATTAGAATATAAAACATTATTAATAGATGCTGACCCTCAAGCTAATGCTACTTCTGGAGTTGGGTTCGACCCTAATAATATCAAAACAAGCATATACGAATGCATTATTGACGAAGTGAAACCTAAGGATATTATTCTCGAAACTAATACTCCCGGTTTGGATTTAATACCAGCACATATTGATTTAGTAGGTGCTGAAATTGAGATGATTAACCTCCCTAACAGAGAAATGATGATGAGTAAAGTCATTGATAAAATTAAAGATGACTACGATTTTATTATTATCGATTGTTCTCCATCATTAGGACTTATTACTATAAACTCACTTACTGCTGCCGACTCAGTTATTATACCCGTTCAGTGTGAATATTTTGCACTCGAAGGATTAGGAAAACTATTAAATACCATAAGGATAGTTCAAGATAGGCTAAACCATGATCTTGATGTAGAAGGAATCCTTCTAACAATGTTTGACTCTCGTTTAAGACTTGCCAAACAAGTTGTACAAGATGTAAAAATGCATTTTGGTAAGATAGTATTTAATACAATAATACACCGTAATACTCGTTTGGGAGAAGCACCAAGTTATGGAGAACCAATTATGATTCATGACATTAACAGTAAAGGATCTACAAACTATATTAACTTGGCAAGAGAGATATTACAGAAGAATGATATGACAAAAGTATCCAATAAAGATAAAACCATTAAAGTATGAATGCAAAGAGAAGTGCTTTAGGAAGAGGACTCGATGCTTTGTTGGACTCAAGTGATATTAAAAACAAAGAAGAAGATATATTACGTAAGCCAAATAGAGGTGGTGTTGCTGATATTCCTTTATCACAAATAAAAGCAAATCCTGATCAACCAAGAAAAGATTTTGATAAAGATAAACTTGAGCAATTAGCAGAATCGATAAGACAACAAGGCATAATTCAACCAATTACTGTAAGAAAAATAAGTCGTAACCGATACGAACTAATAAGTGGTGAACGCAGATTCCGTGCATCACAATTAACAGAATTAAAAGAAATCCCTGCTTATGTAAGAGAAGCTAGCAATGAACAAGCTTTAGAAATGGCTTTAGTTGAAAACATTCAACGTCAAGACCTTAATGCTCTTGAAATAGCTTTAAGCTATCAGCATCTGATACAAGATTGTAATATAAGCATGGATGATATTGGAGAACGTGTTGGTAAAAATAGATCTACAATCAATAATTACCTGAGGCTTCTAAAACTTCCTGATATTATTCAATCAGGACTGCGCGATTCAAAAATAAGCATGGGACATGCCAGAGCATTGATTAATATTGAGTCACAACAAGAACAACTACTTATATATGAAATGATTACTTCTAAAAGTCTGTCTGTTCGTCAAGTGGAAGATTTAGTGCGTAAATTACAAAATAAAGAACAAAAGCAGAGTGTTAAAACAACAGTCAAACTACCATATAAATACCAACAATTCCACAATAAACTCAAAAAACATTATGGTAATGAAATAGTTATCAAGCGAAATGCAAAAGGGAAAGGCCATTTAAGTTTTGAATTTAAAAATGATGCGGAACTAGAATCTATTATCGAAAAACTACTAAATCGATAAGTAATGAGGAATGCTTTTTTATTTATCACTATTTTATTTATTGGACTAAATGTAAAAGCACAAACAGTTCAATATAATGGAAATAAAGTAGTAGAAATAGATTCAAGCATTTATAGTCACTCCCCAAAGAAAGCAGCTATAATGTCTGCTATTCTTCCAGGCTTAGGGCAAGTATATAATAAAAAATATTGGAAAGCACCTATTATATACGCAGGCTTTGGAGTATTAACATATAATATTATTAAAAACAACAAAGGATATATTGAATTCCGTGATGCTTACAGAGCAAGAGTTGACAGCGATCCAAATAATAACAATATTAAACCAGAGTACACAACTGACAATCTAAGGGTTATAAAAAATTTGTACTGGAAAAACAGAGACTTAATGATAATATTAACAGCCACATTATATGCTCTAAATATTTTGGATGCAACCGTTGATGCACATTTTTTTACCTACGATATTAGTGATGATTTAAGCTTAAACATTAGCCCCGTTATTGAACCAAGCATGGGGTTTGGACACTCTTCAACATCAGCAATTTGTTTCTCTCTTAATTTTTAAATATGAATATTGCAATTTTAGGCTATGGCAAAATGGGTAAGAACATTGAAGAAATTGCCATAAATAGAAGTCACAAAATAGTTCTAACCATTGACAATAATGAAGAATGGATTAGAAAAGCTAACGAGATAAAAAAAGCTGATGTGGCGATAGATTTTAGCACTCCAACTGTGGTAATTGATAATATCAAAAAGTGTTTTGACAATAATTTACCAATAGTAGTTGGAACAACAGCATGGCAAAACAAAATTGAAGAAATTAAAAATTTATGTATACAACATAACAAATCATTAGTTTGGGCTTCAAACTTCAGCATTGGAGTAAACATTTTCTTTAAAATAAATACTGTACTAGCAAAATTAATGAATCAATATAACGATTACAATCCAAGCATGGAAGAAATTCATCATACCGCCAAGCTTGATACCCCTAGCGGCACGGCAATAAGTCTAGCTAATGATATTATTAAGGAAATAGATAGAATAAAACATTGGACTTTAAATAGTTCGGATAAAAAAGATGAGATAATAATATCCTCAAGAAGAATTGACCCTGTGCCCGGAATACATAAAATTATTTATGACTCGGAAATTGACACCATTGAGATCAAACACAGTGCTAAAAACAGGAAAGGTTTTGCTTTAGGAGCAGTTATTGCGGCTGAATGGATAAAAGATAAAACTGGATTTTATGAATTTAAAGATATTTTCTTTTAACATTATTAAAGATAATAATACTAATAAATATTACAATTAGAAGTTAATTTGAACTATAAAACAAGAACAACAAACAAACAATAATCATTATGGGTACATTCTATACTATATTAATAATATTAAGCATTCCAAGCTTAATAGGGTTAATGAAGATATTCGAAAAAGCCGGATACTCTCAATATTATGCTATAATACCATTCTATAATGCGTACATATGGATAAAGATAATTGAAAAACCTATTTGGTGGCTGGTATTTGCATATTTACCATTTTTAAATGTGTTTATGTTGTTCTTAATGACAGTGGAAACAGCAAAAACTTTTAACAAAAATCTTTTATGGGAACAAGCACTTGCCGCACTATTTCCATATGTATACCTACCCTATTTAGGATTTAGCAAAGATGAAAAATATCAAACAAAAGCTGAGAGACCTGCATTTAAGAAGTCAAAAGTTAGAGAGTGGACAGATGCAATAATCTTTGCTGTCTTTGCAGCAACTATTATCAGAACATTTTTCTTCGAAGCATACACAATCCCCACTCCATCAATGGAAAAGAGCATGCTTGTAGGTGATTATCTGTTTGTAAGTAAACTTTCTTATGGGCCAAAAATACCAAATACACCATTAGCATTTCCATTTGTTCACCACACATTACCATGGAGCAAAACAGCCAAATCGTATTTAGAATGGATAGAGTTACCTTATGATAGATATCCTGGTTTTGGACATGTTAAAAATAACGATATTGTAGTCTTTAATTATCCTGACGGAGATACTGTTGCATTAAATCGTCAAGACAGAAGTTATTACGCTATGGTAAGAGAATTTGGTTGGTCATTTGTTAATAATCCAAGATCCATAAACCCAAATACAGGCCAGCCTTTCGGAGAAATAGTTGCACGCCCTGTTGATAAAAGAGAAAATTATATAAAAAGATGTATAGCAATTGCTGGTGATACTCTTCAAATTATCAATCAACAAGTTTATATAAATGGTGTAAAAGCTAAAAATCCTGCCGAATTAGAGACAGAGTATTTTATTATTGGCAAAGATCATGCTTTAAGTAAAAGAGAATTAGAAAACCTTGGCTTGTCGAACGACGATATAGGCAGATATATTAGTACTATCACCAATAGGAATGCTCATATGGCAGTAGTTGGTTATTATTTACCACAATCTACTATGGACACAGCTTTTACTGAGGCAGAACTTCAAAAAATTGGGCTTATTAACTTAAGCAATGCTGTTGTAGAGAAAGTGAGGAAAAACCCACAAGTATTAAAACTCATCCCTATGGTTTATAAAAAAGATTTTGCAAATCAACAAAATGAAATTTTTCCTCATAGCCCTGTTGATTACCCATGGAATCAAGATAATTTTGGGCCATTATATATTCCTAAAAAAGGGACTACTGTAAAACTAAATATGAAAAATATTGTTCTTTATGATAGAATTATTGAAGTATATGAGGGAAATGATTTTGACATTAAAGATGATAAAATTTATATAAATGGAAAAGTCACAGATGAATATACTTTTAATATGGATTATTACTGGATGATGGGAGACAATAGACACAATTCGGCTGATAGTAGATTTTGGGGATTTGTACCAGAAGATCATATTGCCGGAAGCCCAATATTTATATGGCTATCAACAGATAAAGACAAGAAATTATTTAAGGGTGGAATTAGATGGAATAGAGTATTCAAAATTCCAGAATAAAAATTATATAAAAGAAAAAGGCTTGTCGAAATAACAAGCCTTTTTTATATTATAACATCTTTAGAAAATAGAAGGTAATTTTAATTTATCCTTCTTAACCTCTTCTTCTTCAATACCAAACTTAGTCCGAACTTTATTATAAAGCTCATACTCTTTATTATGAATATCACCATCAGCAATCATAACTAAATCCATCCATGCTAAAGCTCTTACTTTTTGACTATGTGAAGCATTCTGCAATATCTTCATAACATTCTCTAACTGTTCATCAGGAGAACCCAAATCAGAATTGATAAAATTATTAAAATCATCATTATTAATATTCTCTTCTTCACGCATCAATTTCATAGTTTTCCATTCTGGATCATCAGGATCGAAATTTTTCTTACCATCAGCACCAGACATTAACCAATACAAATAAAGCAATCCTGATTTATAATTTAAACTAATAGACATATTAAATTAAGTTTTAAAAATTAAACATATTTTCAGTGTTCAA
The DNA here is from genome assembly GCA_027064095.1 of Bacteroidales bacterium. Classification (GTDB taxonomy): domain Bacteria; phylum Bacteroidota; class Bacteroidia; order Bacteroidales; family UBA1556; genus UBA6267. Next base: position 6,743 of record JAMOQI010000079.1, read on the forward strand.
ATATAAAACAAAAATTTTATAATTTGAAATTTAATTTTTATGAGTAACTTTACGCAAATTTTTAAGTGTGAAATTAGATTCTAGAATTAGGAAATACATTGTATGGGGCAGTATAGTTGTTCTAGTTTTTTTGCTAATGGAT
>JAMOQI010000080.1 GCA_027064095.1 Bacteroidales bacterium
TGGTTTCGCCAAACTTGAATGTCAATAAAAAAATGAATGTATTATTAAGCATGCTGGAGCTAAGCAAATCAGATTCTAGTTTCACTTCTGTTTTTGAAGAACTATTAGACATCGCATACATAAATAATAATGCAGAGCCGAAAATAATTGCTTTAAAAGCAGATTACAATATTGGGAAAAAAGACTACGAAAAAGCCATTAAACTATATAGACAGGTGATAGATTTAGATAGTAGTAAATTCATAATCTGGGCTCAATTATTAAAAGCAGAAGAAAAACTTAAAAACTATAAAGCACTAAAAAACGAAAGTGAAAGAGCATTATACCTTTTCCCTCAACAGCCGGATTTATACTATTACAACACCTTGGCTTTAATTCACGAAGGTAACTGGGAAAAAGCTAAAGAAAGAATAATAATGGGAAGTAATTTCGTATATGATATGGACCAAAAAGCATTATTTTTGGCACTAAGAGCAAAAACAGAAATACAATTAGGTGAAAAGGAGAATGCAAAAGCAAATTTTGAAAGAGCAATTAGTATGACTTCAAATAATGCAGAAATAAAAAAAGATTATGCTTTTGCTTTGGCTACTCACAATTTAGATTTAGAAACTGCAAAAAGATATTCTAAAGAAGCTTTAGAACTAAATATTGATAACCCGGATTATATATATGTGTACACATATTGCCTATATATGAATGCAGAAAAAAAAGAAGCTCTTAAATGGTTAAAATCAGCACTTTTAAAATTTCCAGATAACAAAAAATTACAATTACTGGATATGGAAATTAACAAAAACAAATAATTATGAAATACAAAGTAATATACCTTTTATTAATAATTCTAACTTTCTTGGCATCATGTAAAAGTACCAAACAAACATCCACAAGTATAAAAAAACATACTGAAGTGGACTCAGTCTATAATTTAATGCATAAAAACCAAGTGAAAGCAGACTGGCTAATAGGAAAATTTAAAGGAGTATATCAAATGCCAGAGAAACAGCAAGTTTTCAATGGGCAAATACGAATGAAAAAAGATAGTATTATTTGGGTAAGTATTTATGCCATTATGAATATCGAAGTCTTTAGACTTATAATACAGCCTGATAGTTTTAAATTTATAAATAAATTAGAAAAAACATATATAAGTGAAAGCGAAGAATCACTAGTAGATTATTTTGGAATAAACGTTGATTTTAATATGCTTCAAGCCCTAATTCTTGGTAATGATTTCCCTTATTATGAAACTAATAATTTTACTCTTAACGAAAATGCTAATAATTATATTTTGAACTCATTATCAAGACACAAACTTAAAAAATTAAGGCAGAAGAATGATTCAACTAAAATATTGGTTCAAAGTATGTTTATCAATAAAAAAAATTATAGGATATCGAAACAAAAGGTGAAAATATTAGGCAATAATAAACTTGTACTAAGTATGTTTTATAGTGATTTCATGAATATTGATAATCAGTTAATAGCATCAAATTGGATATTAAAATATAAAAACAACGAAAAATCATATATTGAAATAAATTTTCATAATATCAAACTTAATAAACCAACTAAATTCCCATTTCGAATTTCTTCTAAATACAAAAGACAAACGATACATTAAGCAAACAAGTTGTTGTTCTTTTTAACAATTCATTATTGAAAATAAAAAGACAATATACTTTCTAAAAGATAATTTCGTTTTAAATTAGCTTCGAAATTAAATAACAACAACCAAATGACTTAGAATGCGATTCAATACTAAAATATTAATATTTACTTTAATCATCTCTATATTAGGAGTTGATTCATTGATTATTGCACAAAAGTCTAAAAAGAAAACCAAATCTCAATTACGATATCAGCAACGTAAGATAGAACAAAAAATAAATTACACCAAGAAGCTCCTAAACGAAACTAAGTCGAAAAAAAAAGCATCACTAAACCAGCTAAGCCTTCTCGATAAACAAGTTAAAGAAAGAAAGATGCTAATCAATTCCTATGGCAACGAAATTAAGCTTATTGACAATCAGATAATTTTTAACAGACAGAATATCAAAAGTCTAAAAGAAAGTTTAAAAGAATTAAAAGAAGAATATGCTGATTTGATATATCAATCTTATAAAAGCAGGAGTCATTTTGACCAATGGATGTTTTTATTTGCATCAGAAGATTTCTATCAGGCAATGCGTAGGATGCGATATCTTAAGGAATACAGTGCATATCGTCGTCAAAAAGCACAACAAATATTAAACATAGAACAAAAACTAAAAATAGAAATAGAAAGCCTTGAGAAACAAAAGGAAGAAAGGTTAAACTTGCTTATTAACAAAGAAAATGAAGCTAAAAAGTTGGAGAACGACAAGAAACAAAAACAAAAAACCCTTACACAACTTCAGCAAAAAGAGAAAGATTTAAAGAATAAACTTAAGAAACAAAATGATGAGTGGAGTAAGCTAAATAAGGAAATTCAAAGATTAATAGAAGAAGAAATAAACCGTAAGGACAAAAACAATAAAAAACTTCCCCTAAGCCCTGCAGAAGTTCAGCTATCGAATGACTTTACTGCAAACATTGGCAAATTGCCATGGCCAACACAACGAGGACGTATTACATCACATTTTGGAAAACATAAGCATCCTCAGTTGCATGTAATAATTGACAACAAAGGTGTCGATTTCAGATGCGAACAAGGGGCTATTATCAGAGCAGTATTTAGTGGTACAGTAGTAAAAGTTTTAAAGCTCCCTCAGTACAAAGCTGTATTGATAAAGCATGGTAAATACTATACTGTTTATAATAAAATGAATGATGTATTTGTCAAATCAGGTGATAAAGTAAGCACTAAACAAAAAATAGGTACTGTGTGGACTGATAAAGAAAGTGGAGAAAGTGTTCTACATTTTGAACTAAGAAATCAAATAAACCCACAGAATCCAGAGAAATGGCTTATCCACAGATAGTCCAACTGCTAAACAATAATATTTCTAAATCCTAATAAAGAAACTAATAATGAGAAAATTACGCAACGACGAACTTGGCAGGTTACAAGTATCTGAATTTAAATCTGTTCCCAAAATACCAATTACTATTATTCTTGATAACATACGCTCATTGATGAATGTAGGTTCTGTTTTCAGAACTTCTGATGCTTTTATTATAAAAGAAATTATCCTATGTGGCATTACTGCAAAACCACCACATAGAGAAATACAAAAAACAGCACTTGGTGCTACAGAAAGTGTTGAATGGCGATATGAGGAAGACACTTTAGAAGTAGTAAAATCACTTCAAAATATGGATGTTAATGTTTATGCTATCGAACAAGCAGATAAAAGTATAATGCTAGATGAATTTGAATTTAAATTTAACAAAGAGATCGCATTTGTATTTGGTAACGAAGTAAAAGGCGTGAGACAAGATGTTGTAGAAGCTGCTGATGCCTGCATTGAAATTCCACAATTCGGTACTAAGCACTCTCTTAATATTTCAATTAGTGCAGCAATAGTTATCTGGGAAACATTTCAGCAATACCAAAAAAGTCTTTCCTAGAATATAATAAACAAATTTATTTATAAATAATTTCTATACTAGTTCACTATTATTTTATAATTTTTCTCTTGCTTATTATTTATTAATCGGAGAATATAAAGCCCATTACTAATACTTGTTCTAGGAATTGAAGCTACTCTAGCACCTATCCCTGAAATAGAAGTAGAGAAAATAATCTTTCCTGAAGCATCAATAAGTTGCAACTCACTAGATTGATTATTATCAGAGTTGTAAACAAAAGCAATTACATTTTCATTACATCTAATCCTGCTTAAACCAGTGGTATTTTTATCAACTCTATTAAGAACCTGTATATCACTATAACTATATTTACCATCAAAGTCCACCTGTTTAAGCCTGTAATAACTTATCCCTGATGATGGATTTTTATCATAAACAATATATTTCATCAAAGTATTACTATTACCGGCTAAACTTTTAGTTTCCAGTATTTTAACAAAATGTTCTCCATTAGTTGATTTTTCAATTTCAAAATGTTCATTGTTTCGTTCAGATGCAGTAGCCCATGTAATAGCTACAGCGCTATCAATATTTCGTACTCTAAAGTCCACCAGTTGTATAGGCAAAGGTGTTCCCAAAGTATTACCTTTGCTAGCATCACTAGTTCTATAATTTGTTTCACTACTACTGCCACTATATTCCACTGCCGCAAAATAATACTCTTTAGTACCATCTAGGCCTCCAATAGTAATATCTCCTTTACTATGGTCACCTCTATAAACCACATAATTGCCCTCTCCTAAATCATATCCATCTCCATAAATAGCACTATAATTATATGTAGATGCAGAAACTCCATCAGCAGGATATTGGCTGATATCATTGTCCTCCCTACAAATAATCATTGTCCCTTGACCGTCACCGGGAGTAAAATAAACAACCACATATTGTGGATCGGTATCTAAAACAACACTATCTATAATTGCTTGATTCCCCGATTCTGTAGTAAATGATTCACTCACCAAGCTATATGAAGTACCAACATTATTAGATGCAAAGGCACGAGCATAATAAGTTGTGGCGGAAGAAAGACCAAGTAAAGCAATATCATATTGTCCAATTTGTCCGCTACTATTCTTTTTATTATCACTAATACTAGGGTTTGGAGAAGTAGCATATACCATACCTCGCTCTGTGACAGCACTTCCACCATCACTAGTAACCTCATTATTTGTATTCTCTGCTGCAGCAGATGATATATTGGTAAATGGAGCTCCCATAACAACTGTAGGTGCAGTAGCAGCCGCAGTTGTAAAAGTCTCATCAGCACCATAATAAGTAGTCGAACCATCGGTTCCCTTAATTCTATAATGATATAAAGTAGAAGGACTTAATCCAGATGCTGCCCCCGTTACACTACTATTTGTATTAGTATAGTTAGGATTAGAAGAAACGATATTATTATATGAAGTAGTAGTTCCCAATTCAAACTCCAAGCCAAAAATAAAACCTCCACTTGGCGGCTTAATATCTGCATTTAACGTAGCAGTAGTAGTAGTAATACTCGTTGCAGCAGTAGTAGTTAAATATTGAACTGCTGAAGTAGTATCAACATAAACACTGTCGTACAGCTCACATTCAACATCATCTGTTATAGTAACATAGTACCAACCACTATCCAAATTAGTAATACTTGCAGTAGTCGCTCCTGTATTCCAAAGATATGTGTATGGACTATAACCTCCTTCTCCGCTTGCCGTTGCTGTTCCATTACCTGAACCAACAGGACCTTCGGGAGTAGAACTTATTTGAGAATCAAAGTCCTTACTAATTGTCAAGCTATCAATAACGGAATTTGAACTATCCCTTGCAACAAAAGTAAATGTATTTTCATCTATTTCTATCACTCCATAATTCAACTCAGCACTAGAAGTTTGAATAAACCAGCCTGTTCCTGCTCCAACAGCAGGAGCTCCGGCTCTGCCTGTTACAATCTGCAATCTTCCACTTAAAGGACAACTTCCATAATGATCAACTTCTGCAGTCGTACTAACATTACGATTGATAGGTTTGGTCCTTTGATAATTGTGAGTATGTCCATTAAAAACTACATCAACACCATAATCATCGAAAGCTTTCCACCATGTATTCCAATATGAATGCATATCGGTTGTATGCGACGGACTAGTATAAAATGGTTTATGAAACCAAACAAACTTCCATGTCTTATCAGAATTATCGGTAAGGGTATTAATAAGCCAATTGTATTGAGTAGTATTTGATGGACTTTGACTATCGAGACAAATAAAAACTGCATTTCCAAATTCAAAAGAATAATATTTATCCGATCCTGAAGGGTTTTCAGGTAACACATATAGATTGGAATATGTTGCGTTCCCCATACCATTATCCTCATGGTTACCAAAAGTATGATATACAAGATGAGAACTAATAAAATCTTCACCATAATCAAACCAGTCATCCCAATCACCCGCCACATCACCATTATTAATAATATCACCATTAAAGAGTGTGAAATCAGCATCCGGCACAAGAGAAGATATCTTTTGCCAGTCATTTAAATATGTCCTACAATCGCCAAAACTAATAAACTTAAAGTGATTGCTTGAAGTATCTGTTGAGGTTTGAAAAGTCATATCCTGGCTCCAAGCATTAAAAGATGCACTATATATTGAATAATGTATTGTAGAATTTGGAGTAATAACAGGAAATGCGTATTCATAAAGTGAATCTTCGTATAACTCTCGGCTTTCTGCCTTAAATTCACCCTCAGAATACGCTGTAGTATATCCCCATTTAATACTATCAACACCTGTTTCATCTCTCCATGTTACCCGCAAACCATTCAAAGGATTATTTGTTGATCCAAAGTGGATAAATCTAATATTTAAGTCAAAATGTGCTTCTAAACTTAAATCAAATCCTATATCAGAACTAGAACCCGAACGCTGATGTACTTCAACAGCAAGAACATTAGAACCACTTTGCATTGCTGAAACAGGAATTATAAAAGTTCGGTAATTATCTTCATCACCAACGGCAGAAGCGTAAGTAGAATAAGTTATTGTACCAGAAGGCATGTTTATACTTTCTATTTCTGTCCCATTTAAATAAAAAAGTGCTCCATCATCTACAAGTACTTCAAACTTATAATATGTTTCTGAACCAGTGGGAACATAATTAAAACTCTTCCTAAAATAATAAGTTGGATATTTATTAGAAGAACTGGGGCCATAGCTTAGTGTAGTACTGATAGAACCGGCATTTATAGTTCCATAGCCTAAAATAGCATTACCACTAGACCATGATGCATCACTATATGATGATGTTCGCCATGCAGTACCTAAGTCGCTGCCACTATCATTGTATTTCCAACTGCTACCAGTGTTTATTATTGTTGTTTGTGCACTAACTAAATAAGTCAGAGTGATAAAAAGTACCAATAATGAATCTCTCATATAAATAATTTTTGTAACAATAATTGTAGTTAATTTATATTGTTCTAAGTTAAAAAACCAACATTGTAATACTTTATAATATTACTAAAATAAATTTGATTGAATTGTTTTTTATTAAGGTTTGGCAAAAATAAATAAAATATTAGAGCCTAATAAAATTAATCTAATCCATAGAATCTACTTCCTCCCATTTAAAAGTACTGATAATATGTTTTAAATCCTTACTAATACCATCAATTACCGGCTCAAGGGAATCGTTTTGTGGCTTCATATCAAAATACAAAGAACCTCTAATAAAATGCTCCACACTATCAGTTAAAAAGAAATTTAATGGACTAGCGACCTTAGCTCCTTTTATTTCATATACAAGTCCATAAACTTTATTTTGTGGTTCTATAATCAAATCTTGGCGAATATCATTAGCAACGGAGATATGCTTATAAGCCAAATCGTGTGCATCTTCAAGCATTTGGTTTATATTCCCATTCACATTTGAATAAGTAATATAAATTCTTGCTTTAAAGCTTGGGTAGTCAAGATAACACCAATAAGGGTGCTCAGGATTATTAGCATTATTTAAAACAGAATAATCAGCATATTCAAAAGAGAAAGGATAAGTATTGCTATCTAGTTTAATATATTGATGCTCTGGTATTGCTATTCTAAAATAGCCTCTAGGTTTAGGTGTGGTATCATCGCCACATGAATTTAAAATAAGTCCACTTAAAACAATAAAAAAAACAAAAATAATACGCATAATTTTAAGATATTTTTTTAACCCTTATCCTGCTAATTCTTCTTTTTTCCATTTTAAGGATCTTAAATTCTATATTTTCAAAATATAATGTCTCTCCTTCCTCTGGGAAATTACCTTTCAACTCAAGAATAAGACCAGCTAATGAATCAGACTCTCCCTTCACTTCATCAAAAATCTCACTATCGATATCTATAAGTTTACAAACATCCAATAGTCCACTTTTAGCTTCAAAAACCCAAGTATTATCACTTACCTTTTTATAAACAAACTCTTCATTTTCAGCATCAAACTCATCACTTATTTCACCAACAATTTCCTCTAAAACATCTTCAAGACTAACAATGCCTGATGTACCACCATATTCGTCTACAACAATTGCCAGGTGTATTTTCTTACTTCTAAACTCCTGCAAAAGGTCATTTATCTTTTTGTTTTCAGGCACAAAGAAAGCAGGACGAATTTTTGTTTGCCAATTATAATCATCGGCATCAAGGTATGATAATAAATCTTTGATATATAATATTCCTTCAATCTGGTCGAGGCTATCCGTAAAAATTGGGACTCTGGAATATCCCCACTCTTGGATATGGCGAATCACCTCTTTAAAGTCTGCAGTTTTTTCAATAGCCTTAACGTCAACTCTGGCTTTCATTATCTCTTTCACATCAGTATCTCCAAAGGTAGCTATTCCTTTAAGAATTTTCTGATCTTCTTCATCAACTTTGTTATTCTCATTCTCACCAGTAAGCTCAATGGCCTCCGACAGCTCTTTCATGCTCAGTTGGGGCTTATGCTTTGCCAATCGCTTATCAATAATAGTAGTTGTAGTACTCAAAAGACTAATTAACGGCTTAAATATTATCATTACAAACTCCAATGGTCGAGCCATTATATTAATAAATAACATTGGTTTCTGTTTAGCAAATATCTTTGGCATAATTTCACCAATAAGAAGAATAACAGAAGTTATAACAACAACCTGAATAATTATTCCAAGCACTTCTTTATTCGAAAAATCGAATACACTTTGAGTAAATATTGTCGATAGCAATACTATACCAATATTGATAAAGTTATTACTAATAAGTATAGCTGCAAGTAGCTTTTTAGGAATGTGCAATAACTTAGTAGCAATCCTATTTGATTTTGATTTTCCATTCACCAAGTTTTGGTGTTCTGAGGGACTCAATGAAAAAAAAGCAATCTCAGAGCCCGATATCAAGCCCGATAATAGCAATAGTAATATAATTGCTAAAAGGCTAAAAATAGCTTCAATTGGAAATCCTATATAAATATGTGCTTGTGGTGGTAATAAAGATAATATAAAAGGTCCAGGGTCTGCGTCTTCCATTAAAATTAATCGATTGATTTATGGTTGCGAAATTAATAAATTCCTAATGTTAAAAAATATTTTTTTTCAAAGAAAACACATTATCTTAATCAGCCTATTGGATTTGGAACTAAAGGCATCTTTGCCATCTTATGTACTTCAATACTTGTAAAGCCAAATTCCTCCACTATTTTACCCAATAATAAATAAATACCATCACCTCTAAAAGGATAATATTTAACACTATCGGGGAAGTGAACACTATCAAAAAAATCTCCTTCATCATCGACGAAACTAGCAAAATGCATATAATGTTTCCTAATGGTCTTAACGTACTTAATGGTAACAAGTTGACCTAACATTCTCACTGTCTTACCAATATTATCCTTAAGCTGAGATGCCATTATTTCTCCCCGGAAACTTGTCTGAAGCAGATCAAAATAGTTTAAACTAATGGGAAATCCAATAAGTTCTATTTCATCATAAGCGTCTACCAAAATATCCTCATTAAGCTTTGGAAGTTTAAAATTTCTACTTTCATAAGGAAACAAACTGTTAGATTCTACAGCTCTATATTTTAAGCTCTTATTGAGAATGCCATGAGCTTTCCACATCAATTTTGCTTTATTTGGCTCAATCTCCTTTAAAGCTCCAACTCTAATAAGAATAAGCAACGACTCTATACCAATATTTACTCTCGACACAAAATCGTCAAGAGACAGATATTTTCCACCACAATTTCTTTCTCTTACAATGGCTTTGGCAATGGAGCTTTCTAAATTTTGTATATGGATAAAACCAACATAAATTTTATCACCCTCTATATTTGTAATATATAAGCTATTATTAATATTTGGCAGCATTATCTTAGCACCGAGGCGTTTTGCTTCATTAAAATAAACCCAAGTATGATAAAATCCCCCAAAATTGTTTATCACAGCAGTAATAAACTCTAATGGATAATAAGCTTTTAGGTATAAACTCTGGTAGCTCTCCACAGCATAAGATGCTGAATGTGCTTTACTAAATGAATAGCCGGCAAAGGATTCTATTTGTCGCCATACTTCTTTAATCAGCGAATCGGGATAATTTCTCCGGCGGCAATTACTAAAAAACTTCCCTACAATTCTATTCAACTCCTCTTTTGAGCGTGTTTTACCACTCATTGCTCGCCTAAGAACATCAGCATCATCTAAGTCAAGGCCGGCAAAATGGTGACATATTTTAAGAACGTCTTCTTGATAAACCATTACGCCATAGGTTTCTTTAAGCTGCTCTTCCATAGCAGGATGCAAGTATGAAAAACTACTAGGATTATTATAACGCTTAATGTATTCGCGCATCATTCCGGAACGTGCTACTCCAGGTCGAATTATAGAGCTTGCAGCCACTAATGTTAAGTAATTATCGCAACGCAATTTCTGAATTAGCCCTCTCATTGCAGGGCTTTCAATATAAAAACACCCCAATGTCTCACCAGATTTTAGAAGCTCTTTGACTTTGATATCTTTCTTAAATTTATCCACTTGATGAGTATCAACGATATCACCTTTATTATCCTTTATCAACTTCACACTATCTTTAATATGTCCAATTCCTCTTTGACTAAGAATATCCAATTTCTCAAATCCAATATCTTCAGCCACATACATATCCCATTGGGTAGTAGGAAAACCTTTTGGTGGTAAATCCAGTGCCGTATAAGCTGTTATAGGCTCTTCGCTAACTAATATTCCACCAGCATGAATACTCCTTAAGTTTGGAAAATCTGCCATTTGCTTAGCTATATTATGAATCTTCATTGCAATATCATGCTGATTATATTTTAGATGAGGATATTTAATAAGACTATCTATTTCTTCCTTTGACAGACCATAAACTTTTCCTAACTCACGATAAATGGACTTTCCTTTAAATGTAGATATTGCCCCCAGAAGAGCCGTATGCTCTTTGTCATATTTATTAAAAATATATGATTGAACATCGTCGCGTTCTAACCAAGAATAGTCAATATCAAAATCAGGAGGAGAACTTCGTTTGAGATTAATAAATCGCTCAAAATACAAATCCAAATCGACAGGATCGACATCAGTAATCTGCAAACAGTAAGCTACAATACTATTAGCACCACTACCTCTGCCAACATGGTAATAACCCTTACTCATTGAGTACTGAATTATATCCCAGGTAATAAGAAAATAGGCAGAAAATTTCATCTGCGATATAATCTTCAATTCCTTATCAATTCTTTCTTTAGCAATAGCATCATACCTACCATAACGAGCTAACATACCACTATATGCCAACTGACGAAGCAAATGCTTATCTTCTTCCTCACTATCAGTAAAACATTGTTTGTTTTTTACGCTTTTGAAATCAAAATCAATACTGCATTGCTCTAATAACTCCTCCGTTTTATCAAGCAAAAAAGAAGCATTGCTAAATAGTTGCCGCATCTGCTCCGTATTTGGCATACGCTCACTAAAATGTGCTAACCGCTTATGTTTAACTTGGCTTAACAAACAATTACTATTGATGGCAACAAGATGCTTGTGTAGCTCATAAGACATACTTCCACTATGAGTTATTGGATGCAGGGCCAATAATTTTGTCCGAATACTATTACTTATATTATATAATTGATTTATCTCAAAATACCTAATACCAATATACTCATTAACCCTCAGTCTACTAACCGTTTGCAATTGTTTTAAAGGATAAATGAAAAACACGTTCTCAAGGGAAGGAGCGCGAAAAGGCAGCTCTGTCTTACTTAGATTATGCTTAGTCAAAAATCGATTTAGCTCTAAAAATCCGATATTATTTTTGGCAATTCCTATGTATAATAAATCATCTTTATTACGAAATTCAATTCCAGCTATAGGCTTTATTTGCTGTTTCTTAGCAGCTTTTACAAAATCAATAACTCCTGTGCTATTATTAATATCCGTCAGCACCAAATGCTTATACGCCCCTTCTTTAGCCAAAGCCACAAGTTTATCTATTGGCAGAGTGCCAAAACGCAGACTATAATATGAATGACAATTTATCAGCATTAAATGATTATATTCTAATCTATATTATAATGCTAAAAATACAATTTTATTAATACAAACAAGCGATTATTTTATTATTATTGATTTTATTTTAATCAAACTAAGCTTTGAATCTATTTTTACCAAGAACAAGTAGAACCATATTCATATCAGCATGATATTGACGCATAATCTTAATAGCTTTCCCCATGTGTTTCTCAACAGTTTTCTGGGATATCTCCAAAATTTCGGATATTTCTCTATATTTTAATCTATCAATTCTGTGCATTCGAAAAATCATCCTACTTCTCTCCGGAATAATATTTAAAATATTCTCTATAGAAGCAACTTCTTCCTTCTGAATAATATCAAACTCCGGATTTGAATCAGAAGCAAATTGGTGGTCTATATTCTCTTCGATATTAAACGTATTTTTTTTCTTCTTACGAATATAAGTAATCGTCATATTACGAGTACTTTTATATAAATATGCTTTTAAACTATGTGAAATATCAATAAAACTCCTTTTTATCCACAGATTAGCAAGTACATCAGCAACAACTTCTTCAGCAAGCTGTTTATTATTAATCATTAAAAATGAGAACTCGCACAAATCGGCATAATACTTTTCAAAAATAGTATTAAAAGCTAATTTGTTACCATCCTTAATACGGTTATACAATATTAAATCCTTCTCAGTTTCGCTAATTAACATTTATAAAAGTACGATATATGTCTAAAAATATTACAATTAAAAATAAAAAGAACTATAAAAGATAGTTTGTAATTATTTATTTTCTAAAAAATCAATAGTAGTCTTAATACTTTCCTTTACGTCATCGTTATTTTCTACTTTTAGAGCCACCCTTAAATCTGGCAAAGCATCACTATATTCAGTTTTCATCAACAACGCGGCAGCATGCTTTCTAACTTCGGGCTTTTCACTTCTCAATAGTCCAATACTCCATCTTACTGCAGGTCTAGAACGCAATGAATATAAGCTATCCATAGCACTAATCTGCTCGCTAGCATCATTGCTAAATAATTTCCAGAAAAGAGATTTTTCATATTTCTTTAAATCTCTATCGAAGATAATTTCCTTGTCATTAATCTCCGGGCGTATCCATTTAGAATTATAGGATACTAAATTACTTTTGCACACCCATCGAATCATTCTAGGAATCATCCAACGCATACCCGGCGTAGATTCAGGGTGACCAGCACAAAGAAACACCCTACCATTTCCAACCTCTTCATTTAGCAAAAATGTTTTTCCGGGTGTAAAGCCCTTTGGGGCAAAATCATCAGGATGAATATCCGAAACAAACGTTCCCAATTCAGTATAGTCACCACTAGTAGAATCACTTTGTGCCAATACCGGACCATCATAATATTGAAGAAAAGTATTTTTTGCTGCCAATTCTGGAAATATCTTATTTCCTTTTTCTGTTGTAGCAAACTGCACCAATCCCCTACCTCTATTGTAATGTGCCCTATCAAGGTGAATAGAACTGGCAATATGTAGATTAGGATAACCAGATGTGGAAGAAAGAAAATATGCTCCGGCACAAATCCCTACTATACCTTTTCCTTTTTCTGTAACAAATTCTCGTAATTTATCAGCGCCACTTTCTCCCAAATTATTTAACTGCTTACTACCACTACCACCAGGGATAATAATTGCATCAAAATTTTCTAAAGCACCATTCTGAATTTCAGCAGCACTAATTGGCACAGCCCAAATTCCGGTATCAATTTTTAAAGCCTCTATTGTCTCAATTACCGAAACAGCACCTGCCCCATTCCCTTTAAAAACACCAACTTTTATTTTACTATCTTCCTCGTTTTGTAAAACTTTGATAGTCTCTTGATGCTGACACGAATAAAACACCCCTAGAACCAAAAGAATTATTATACTGTACTTCATATAATTACAATAATTTATTAAATATAATATGAGTTTTATACACTATTGCAAATGTAAGCCTTTTTAAATTATCATTGTATAAATTAGATTTTAAACAAAACTATAAGATTTTTTTATAAATTTGTTGCATAATAAGTTAACTCCAAAAAATAATAAAACATTTTGATTATGAAATATCTTTCAATAGTTGCTATATCACTTTCTGTTATAATTTTCTTTGGATGCAGTAATACTGATAATACGACAAATGATAGCATTACAAATAATAAAAATAAAACTGAAGATATCAATCTGGTAAAGGGAAAACAGATTGTACAAAAAGCACAAAGCACACTAGGTAAAAATCTAATGAAGACAATTCAATCTAAAGGAGTTTTAGGTGCAATGGATTTTTGTTCTGCTAAAGCAATGCTCCTTACCGACAGCTTATCAAAAGAGCTAAATGTGATGATAAAAAGAGTCTCTGATAAAAACAGAAACCCTCAAAATATAGCTAATGATATAGAACTAAATTATATCACAGAAGCAAAACAGCTTATTGCTAATGGCAAAAAGCCATTGCCACACATAATTGACAATAAGAACAATACAATAAGCTATTATCCTATTATGACAAACAAAGCTTGTTTGAAATGCCACGGAGAGAAGAATATTGATATTAAAGCAAATGTAGTAGCAAAAATAGACTCACTCTACCCTGCTGACAAAGCAATAGATTATAAAGAAAATGAATTACGCGGAATATGGGTTTTGGAAATGACAAAGCAATAGTTATTTATAACTAATTACTGAAGATTAAACAAAACTAACAGAAATAAAAAGCCGAGGAAATACACTACTTAAGGCTTACGAATTGTGGAAAGGAAATAATAGCCAGATAGATGATGTATGCGTAATAGGTATAAAAGCAAAATAGCGTATTCTGCATCTAAAATATTGACAACTCTGTTTTTGTAGTAAACAATTCCAAGAATTTCATTCCTTTAAAAGAATTACCCTTTTTATTTAATTTAGGGCTCCAAGTAGCAATACAATATTTATTTGGCAATAAAGCTACTATGCCTCCGCCAACACCACTTTTGCCCGGTAAACCCACTTTAAATGAAAACTCACCAGCTTCATCATAAAATCCACAAGTCTGCATTATAGCATTTATACGTTTTGTTTTGCTAAGACTTAATATTCTTTCTCCAGAAATTGGCTCAATTCCATTATTTGCCAAATACATAAATGTTTGCGCCAAATCCTTATTAGTCATACGGATAGAACATAAATTAAAATAAAAATCAAGTACATCGTCAACTTCATTATCAATATTACCAAATGACTTCATAAGATTTACAAGAGCTGCATTTCTATAACCAACCTCCTTTTCTGATTGGGCTATTCTTGAACAATAGTCTATTTTATTATTATTTGATAATTTTCTCACAAATTCTATAAACTCCTGTTTAGGATATTCCAGCAAACTAATAAGCATATCACTAATCACCAATGCCCCAGCATTTATAAATGGATTTCGAGGCACTCCCTCATCATACTCCAACTGCACTAATGAGTTGAAAGGATTACCGGATGGCTCAACTCCTACCCGCTTCCAAAGTTTCTGATTTTCCAGCTTATAAGCCAAAGATAATGTTAGCACTTTTGCAATACTCTGAATAGAAAATAATTCATCACTATCTCCAAAACTATAATGCCGTCCATCAATACTAATTAGATGTACTCCAAATTTATTTGGGTCAACACCTCCCAATTCAGGAATATAATCCGCAATCTTTCCTCTGTCTTGCGTTTGCTCTATTTGCAAAAATATTTCCTTAAAAATGTTATTATAATCAAAACTCATAGCAACAATTCTAGTTAACTAATTTTATTATTTTAAACTTTAAAACCCTCATATATAATTATAATACAAATATAATTATAGGAAAACAGTACGACCACTTCCTATCTTAAGTGCATCTTCTACAAAGTGTTATAACTATATTAAAATTTAAATAAGTTACATATCAAAGATAGTTATAATTTATTTTGACTTAACTTGGATTATTTACAACCAATCCTGACAATTAAGCAAAACTAATAATCTCAGTTCGACATAAGATTTCACTCACAGAAAGCTTATATTTAATTGAAGTTAACAAATTTGGATATTTTTCAAATACCCAAATTTGATTTTTTCTAAATCAGCCTGTCCTAAATTATTTCGAGAAGGGTTTCCCGCATTACACCCCGATATTCAATGCTTATTCATACAATTTACTTTTATATAAATAATGCAGGTAAAAAATATTTACTAACTATAATTCTATTTATCCAAATATCCAATTCCACTTTAACTAATTATTGATACTTTTACAGCATGAAATATAAACTAATATTACTTACTTCATTTATTCTATTTCATCTACTAAGTTCTCAAGTAAAATTATATGCCCAGTCAATACGTAATTGTGGCACTGATAGGCATTTAGAATATCAGAAAAAAAATATACCAGGACTTAAACAGAAACTAATAAAACAAGAGAATAATATTACTAAAGCAACAAAATCTCGCAATAACTTTAGCAAAGGAAAACAAATAATTTACATTCCGGTAGTTTTTCATGTGATTTGGAGTTTAAATATTCACAATATTTCTAATGCACAGATTAATTCACAAATTGATATATTAAACCAAGATTATAGAAGACTTAACTCCGATACTTCACTTACACCTAATGATTTTAAAGCAGTAGCTGCTGATGTTGGAATAGAATTTTGTTTGGCACACCAAGACCCTGATGGTAATTGGACTGATGGAATAACAAGAACCCATTCTTCAAAATCTGTTTTTGAGATGAATACCGACGAGGCTAAATTTACCTCAACGGGGGGATACGATGCATGGGATGCTACTAAATATCTAAATATTTGGATAGTACCTTCTATTTCTGATAATGGAATGGGCGGCATTTTAGGATACACTCAATGGCCGGGAGGCAGCTGGACAACAGATGGAGTAGTAATAGCATATAAATATATTGGGAATATCGGCACAGCAGTGGCACCATTTAATTTAGGAAGAACAGCAACTCACGAAATTGGACATTGGCTTGGATTATCGCATATTTGGGGCGACGATAACGGAGCTTGTTGGGGAAGCGATAATATCGATGATACTCCGAATCAAGCTGGATCTAATTATGGATGCCCAACTCATCCGAGTATTAGCTGCTCAAATAATGGCGATATGTTTATGAACTATATGGATTATACTGATGATACATGTATGAATATTTTTACAATTGATCAAAAAATCAGAATGTTAACAGTACTGGATAGCATAAGACCAATTATTAAAACTTCCGGCAAATGTCAGGCTAACAGCATCGAAAGCAATAAAAATATCATTGACTTTTCTATTTCCCCAAACCCTAGTAGTTTTATGCTACTTTTAAGCTGGAAAAATCAATCCTTAGCAAAAAAAATAGAAATTAAAATAATTGACGTTTACGGCAGAGTTGTAATAGAATTAACAAAAGAATCAAATAAATTAAATACAAACATTAAAATAAATAATCTTGAGCCAGGACTTTATTTAATCAACCTTAAATCAGGTTCGATGCTTGGTACTAAAAAATTAATAATACAATAAATATGATTA
Source organism: Bacteroidales bacterium (assembly GCA_027064095.1). GTDB lineage: Bacteria > Bacteroidota > Bacteroidia > Bacteroidales > UBA1556 > UBA6267. The sequence continues at coordinate 17,691 of JAMOQI010000080.1, forward strand.
TAGAAGAAATAGTAAAAGATACCGATATAGAATCAATAGTAAAAAAAATCCTAAAAGGAGAGAGAATAGATGTAAAAGAAGGAATAGAACTATATAAAAAAGCAGATCTATCCATATTGGGTTATTTAGCAAACTACATAAGAGAACAGAAAAACGGTGACAATGTTTTTTTTAATCGGAACTTACATATAGAACCAACTAACCAATGTGTTTATGCATGTAAATTTTGTTCTTATTACCGCAAGAAAGGCGAAAAAGGATGGGAATTTTCAAGAGAAGATATGATAAAGCAAGTGGAAGATATGGGAGATAAAATCACTGAGGTTCATATTGTTGGAGGTGTGCATCCAAAATGGGATCTGCACTATTATGGAAAGTTATTTCAGGAAATAAAGAGAATAAGACCCGACGTACATATCAAAGCATTCACAGCTGTAGAGATCAGCTATATTGCAAAACGCTCAAAAATGAGTATTGAAGAAGGACTTAATGCCCTTAAGGCATATGGTTTAGACTCTATTCCTGGTGGTGGTGCAGAAATTTTTGATGAAGAAGTACGACAAAAAGTTTGTCCACATAAAGATACTGGTGAAGAATGGTTGTATTTACACGAAACTGCTCATAAAATCGGCATACCTACAAACGCGACAATCCTTTACGGACATATAGAAAAAATCGAACACCGTATAGATCATTTTAACCGACTACGAGAACTACAAGACAAGACAGGAGGATTTAACGTGTTTATTCCATTAAAATATAAAATGGCTAATAATGAGCTTTCTTATCTTGGAGAAGTAAGCGTTGTGGAAGATATTAAGCTGTATGCAATGGCCAGAATATTCCTCGACAACTTTAATCACATAAAAGCATACTGGCCAATGATAGGAAAAGACATATCACAATTACTACTTTCTTTTGGAGTTGATGATTTTGATGGAACTATAAATGACAGCACAAAAATATATTCACTTGCTGGAGCTGAAGACCAGGAACCAAGTATGACAACCGACGAAATGATAGATATGATAAAAGCTGTTGGAAGAAAACCTATTGAAAGAGATTCAATATATAACGTATTGAAAGAATACTAAAGCGTAGTACTAAAAGTATTAAATCGCATTATTCATCGCTTAATCATACTATTTTGCATCAAACACCAATTAGATAATCAAACAGCCATAAAAAATACAATGAATCTATCGGCAATTTTAATTACTTTTTCGTATCATTTCACTTTTGTTTAAATAATTTTGGTTAATACAATTATTATTACTTTTGCTCGTTGGAGAATAGCTTAGATTATTCACAAATAATCTTGAGAATTAAATATTCCTTTAGGAGCAAATATAGGTTTATGACAACAATCGAAACAGCAAAATTGTTTAAATCATTTAACAACAAAAAAGTCCTTATTATTGGAGATGTAATGGTTGACGCATATCTATTTGGCAAAGTAGATAGAATTTCACCGGAAGCACCGGTACCTGTTGTTTCTGTATCAGGACGAAATAGCAGAATGGGAGGAGCAGCAAATGTAGCATTAAATATTAGCGCGCTAGGTGCTGAACCTTTTTTATGCTCCGTAATTGGTAATGATACCAGAGGCAAAGAGTTTATCAATCTACTTAAGAAAAGGGGAATGAGTGATTTGGGAATTGTAAAGAGTAAAACCAGACCCACAACCACTAAATTTAGAGTATTAGGCAATAATGTACAAATGCTAAGGGTTGACGAAGAGGTTACCCACTATATCAGCAGAAACGAAGAAAGAGAGCTACTAAAAAAAATCACTGAAATAATTGAAAACAAAGCCATTAATGCTATTATTTTTGAAGATTACGATAAAGGGTCAATCACTCCTACTCTAATAAGTTCTGTGGTAAAAATTGCCAAAAAACATAATATTATTATCACTGTCGACCCAAAAAAGAGAAATTTCAATCATTATGCAGATCTAACTCTTTTAAAGCCAAATTTTAAGGAACTTAAAGAAGGCCTTGGAAAAGAAATAGAGAATGGTGATATCCACAGCATTAGAAACTCGGCAATGGAAGTCCTCAGAAAAAATAATCTTAAAACAATTATTGTTACTCTTTCAGAACATGGAGTATTAATATGCAAAAAAAATCTCCAGACTCATATTCCAGCCATAATAAGAAATATTGCAGATGTATCAGGAGCTGGTGATACAGTTATTTCAGTATTAACGCTAGCAATGTCATCTAACTTTTCAGAAGTTGAAGCTGCAAAACTAGCTAATATAGCTGGTGGTATTGTATGCGAAGAGATTGGAGTTGTGCCTATTGATAAAGAAAAACTACTTAGTGAAGCAATAAAATTATTGTAGCTATTTTATAACCATGATTAATATTTTTAAAAATACTATTTCAGTCATTTTTTTACTACTTATATTAAATTCATGCAATAATGACAATAGTGAGTTAAGTAAAAGAGAACAAACTCTTTTATTTCAATCATATCACGGATTTATTTTACCCATAGATTCCTTTAAAACCCTAAATGATGCTCTTATCTATTTGGACGACACATATTGTCTCAAACATGAAGAACAATGGCCCATAACATTTTTAGATATGAAATCACATAGCTTGGTTAGTAAACCAAATAATAATACCGTTAAAATTGGGCTGGAACCTCCACTTTGTTTCGACGCCCAGGTAGAATTCGACCCTACAATGATATTAGAAATTGTTAAAGACAGACATAATATCACCATTGAGGGAGAATATACCGAGATAGACAGTATCCCTATATATGTAAAAAAACAAATGCTAAGTTTAGGAGATGACCCTAATTATTCAATTGGCGCTCTTGGTAATGGCATTTGGATTTGTACTAATAAGGATGACAACTTTGAAAATCTGTACCCTTTTATTTATGAATCTGTAATTGGATTTATTGAATCCGCAAGAGAATATTCTAATATGGCTTACAATAAAGATATTGAAGATCTTAACGAACAAGAATTTGATGAATTATCGAAAGAATTTTCACTTCATTTATCTTTCAAATATACCGATGAAGAAGCAAGTATAAAATTAGACCTTTAATCAAAAAATGGATACTATATTTACTCTTAGGAAAACTCTCCAAAATATAAATGTTAAACATTGGCAGTACTTATTTTTAGGCACAATTATTTCAATAAGCTCTGCTATCTTTTGGTTTTACTATAGCATTATTATTGGAATTAACCTCAATATAATAATCATATTATCTGCTCTAATACAAGGCTTTATCGCTTATCTATTTATGGAAGTTAAGGGAGAAGCGCGAAAAATATTCTTCTCACTTTTATTTTCTTTCCTTTCATTTTTTATAGGAAAATATCTTTTTTATGAACATTATTATGATTGGATTTTAAATGCATATATCGACAAAACAGTTATCAATAAAGACTTAGTAATTTTTTATTTAAAAGAAATAAATATAAAAAGTATAGGCCTTTTTATGACAAATATCTCAAAAGTATTCTCATTAATAGACATTCTTTGGGTAGCACTAATTGTTTTGTTCTCTCTCATATATATGTTTCTTCCCTTTGAAGAACACAAGATATCGACACCCCAAAATATGCGTAAAATGTTCCGCAAAAGACGTTTCGAATAGAACGCTAAAAAGCCTAACTTTGCGAGCTAGATATTTTATATAGAATATGATTGAAGACCAACAACATTTGGAAGCACTTCCCGGAGAAGATAAAAAGGAAAAAGTGCGCAATATGTTTAATAATATTGCGTCAAAATACGATTTTCTAAACCATTTTCTTTCTTTTGGAATTGATTATTATTGGAGAAACAGAGTTCTGAAAATAATTAAATCAAAACAACCAAAATCCATACTTGATATAGCTACCGGAACCGGTGATTTAGCTATACTTGCCTCAAAAGCAAATCCCGAAAATATTATTGGTATCGATATTTCTGAAAAAATGCTTAGAGTAGGTGTTGAAAAAATTAAAAACAAAAATTTAGAATCCTTAATTAATCTTCAACAAGCTGATTCCGAAGATTTACCTTTTGACGATAATCATTTTGACCTTGCAATGGTAGCTTTTGGAGTACGTAATTTTGCTCACCTTGATATTGGGTTGTCTGAAATTCGTAGAGTTCTTAAACCAGGAGGCACACTCATTGTTTTGGAATTTTCGCATCCTACTTCTTTTCCAATGAAACAACTTTATGGTTTTTATTCAAAAAACATACTACCATTTTTTGGAAAATTAATATCTAATGACTCTAGTGCATATACATATTTACCTGAATCAGTAAAACGATTTCCTGCCTATGACGAATTCACTTCGGCAATGAATAAAGTTGGTTTTAAAAATACTAAATGGGAATCGTTGAGCTCCGGAATATCATGTATTTATACTGGTGACAAATAAACAATATTACTACTATTAATACGTTTTTGATAGATGAAATTTACGTTAAAATACATATTATTATTTGCATTTTCTATTGTTAGCACACATCATATTAGCGCCCAAAATATGCCCAAAAATCTCCCAAAATACGACCACAAGCAATGGCATTTTGGCTTTACTTTAGGCATAAACACTATGAATTTCAGCCTTAGACCTGTTGATCAAAGTAAATATGACACATCAATAGTTATAATCCAGCCAATGCTTTCACAAGGGTTTAATGTTGGTATTGTTGCCAATAAAAGGCTTGCCGAATACTTAGACCTCCGATTTGTACCAACACTTTCCTTTGGGCAAAGAAATATGAAATATGTTTTGAAAACTAGCCCGACAGAAGAAAAACAATATATAAAGTCCGTTGAAAGTACATTCCTTGATTTCCCATTTACAATTAAATATAAATCTAAAAGGTTTGACGGAAAACTAAATAATATGAGAGCCTACGTGCTTGGTGGTGCAAGATATAGTCTTGATTTAGCTTCACAGAAAAAGAAAAAAGGTGTTTCCGAAGAGGTTGTTATTAAATTAAATCCTCATGACTTTATGTTTACTACTGGTGTTGGTTTCGACTTTTATTTACCATATTTCAAACTTGGCGTTGAACTCCAAATGGCATACGGTATTGTTAATGTTTTAAATGAAGAACAAACTATCTTCACAACTAATGTTGACAGACTATCAAGTAAAATGATGTGGTTAACCTTAACTTTTGAATAATAATTTTTTGAAATCCAACAAGATAATGCAATTTTCAAAACAGACATTATATCCACTTCTCATTATTTTTATTTTTATCTTTTATTCATCATCTGCTAACTCCCAAAGAGATATTAAGATAGTATCAAGTTTTACAAAAAATAATACAACAATTGAAAATACTATTTTAATAAATAATGATTTTATAATGTTTAAGAATAATGACATCAATATTCGTCTTTCGAAAAACAATGAAATTCTCGATATAGAATTAAATACTATAGGAGTAAAATGGTCAGGAAACTTAGCCGGTTTCACCGAAAGATATAATGAATTCTGCAAGATAAAAACAGACTTTAAATACAAAACCTACGACGCCAATATTCAAAAAAACAGAAGTATATTGCTAAATAATAATGATGCCATTTTAATAAATGATAGTTTGGTTAGCTATAAAAATTCTTTTCCTACATATATATTTACTAAAACAAATATAACTTCTAAAATTATTGGTTACAAAGCTGTCAGATATGATAGCCAGAGTGATTCAAATTTTATAGAATTATTTATGGGATATAAATTAACCAGTATAGATTTGACGACAATAAAAAATCTTAATATTATTATTCAAAAAATATCATCGAGTATAGATAAAGAGTATACAATAAATTTAAACTTTTTGAATTCAACTAATAATCTATTCCCTTTAAAAACGGTTATTTATAAATCAAACAAAAATATTATTAGCCAAGAAACAGTTATAGCTTTGGATAAAATGGAAATAGACAAATCAAAATGCCATCCAAATAACAAATATACAAGCTTAAGTCTATTTGATTTATTACAGGCAGCCAAAAATGAAATAAAATTATAGTATGTATAGTGTTAATAACTTAGGTATTAGATATAGTGGCATCGACATTTTTACAAATGTTTCATTTCTTATAAACGAAAAAGACAGAATTGGATTAACAGGAAAAAATGGAGCTGGCAAATCAACATTACTAAAACTACTTTCAAAAAAAATAGAAGCTAATGAAGGAACAATCACCATCCCTAAAGATCGAAGCGTTAAATATCTTCCTCAGCATATTACTTGTACTACAAACCTAAGCATATTTGATGAGGCGATGACAGCCTTTGAAGAACATCAAGATCTGGAGAATAGAATTGACAAAATCACTAATGAGCTTACATCACGTACCGACTACGAAAGCAAAGAATATCTTAACCTAATTAATGAACTAAATCATGCTAATGATCGCTTTCATATTCTAGATGGACAAAGCATGGAGGGGAATACGGAAAAAGTTCTTTATGGTTTGGGCTTTGAAAAAGAAAAATTTGGCAACCTTGTGAGCTCTTTGAGCGGCGGTTGGCAGATGAGAGTTGAACTAGCAAAAATCCTGTTGCAAACTCCTGATTTAATTCTACTTGACGAGCCCACCAATCACCTTGATATTGAATCTATTCAATGGCTGGAAGACTTCCTAAAAAGCTATAACGGTGCTGTTGTATTGGTTTCTCACGATAGAGCATTTTTAGATGCCGTTACAAATAGAACAATAGAAATTACTAAAGGTAAAATTTACGATTATAAATGTAATTATTCAGAGTATATAAAACAAAGAGAGGTATTGCTAAATCAACAAAAATCCAGATTCGAAAACCAGCAAAAAGAGATAAAAGAAGTTGAGGACTTTATTGAAAGATTTAGGTATAAAGCAACAAAAGCAAAACAAGTACAATCACGTATAAAGCAACTTGATAAAATCGATCGTCAAGAACTTGACCTAATTGATAAGAAAAGTATTCACTTTAAGTTTCCTCCTGCCCCATCCTCTGGAAAAATAAGTGTTGAAATCGAAAATTACTCAAAATCTTATGGCGATAATAATGTTCTTAAAGATATAAATCTGACTCTATTACGTAACGAGTTTATCGCTTTTGTTGGAAAAAACGGAGAAGGAAAATCGACATTGGCAAAATCTATTATGAACCACATTGAGTATGAAGGAAATATAAAGCTTGGACATAATGTAAAGATTGGATATTATGCTCAAAACCAAGCAGAACTAATGGATGAAGAGCAAACTGTATTTGAAACAATTGATAATGTTGCTGTAGGTGAAGTACGTAAAAAAGTAAAAAATATTCTAGGTAGCTTTCTGTTTTCTGGTGAAGATATAGAGAAAAAGGTAAAAGTACTAAGCGGAGGCGAGAAATCCAGATTGGCTCTTGCAAAACTATTACTTGAACCCGTAAATCTTCTTATCCTTGACGAGCCTACAAATCATATTGATATGCAATCGAAAGATATTCTTAAAAATGCTCTTCTCGACTATAATGGCACTTTAATCGTAGTTTCTCACGATAGAGATTTCTTGAAAGGATTAACTAATAAAGTATTTGAATTTAAAAACCATAAAGTTAAAGAACACCTGGGAGATATTTCATATTTCATAGAGAAAAGAAAATTAGAAAACCTTAAGGAATTAGAAAGGAGGTCGAAATCAGGCAATACAAAGTCTAACACTACATCCTCAAATAAAGAAGAGTATCTAAGAAGAAAAGAAATAGAAAAAGCAAAACGGAAATTACAAAAAGCTGTCGAGAAAATTGAAACACAAATTGAAGAACAAGAAAGCATGATTGCCATAATGGACGATCAACTTAGCCACCCCAACGATTTTAATATTAACTTAGAAGATGGAAGCTTTTTGGAGAAATATAATAAAGCTAAAAAACGCTTAGACTCCTATGTTACCGAGTGGGAAAAATTAAGTGAAGACTTAGATAAATTTGAAGCTTAACAAGAAAAAAAACAACATGACCAACAATTATATTTTACGCCAACTTAGATACACGTTTGATTATTCCGATTCTCAAATGATTCAAATATTTCATATTGCCGGAAAAGAAGTAAGCAGAAGTGAAATAAGCAATTGGTTGAAAAAAGAAGATGATCCTGATTATAAAAACCTCGTTGATAAAAACCTTTCATATTTTCTAAATGGATTTATCATTGACCGTAGAGGTAAAAAAGAAGGACATTTACCCATTGCAGAAAGCAAACTCAACAACAATATTATTCTTCGTAAAATTAAAATAGCTCTTAATCTTAAGGATGAAGACATTCTTGAATTACTTAGCTATGCAAATTTTAGATTAAGCAAACATGAATTAAGTGCATTTTTCAGGAAACCAACACAAAGCCAATATCGAAAATGTAAAGACCAGATAATCAGAAACTTTTTATATGGACTAAAGATTGCATATGCAGGTTAACTAACAAATTACAGCTTAACTTTTCAGCAAGAAAATTTACTATATTTGTGGTTTCAAATTTTACAAAAGACAGGTTATGAAGTATTTTTTTCTAAGCATTATTCTTACATTCATTATAAATCTAAACCTTAACGCCAAGGATACAAACATAAATCAAGAAAAAAATAGCACCTCAATAGTTCAAGTAAAAAAAACAAATAAAGAAAGAGATAATTTAAGTGAAAGAATTGACGAATGGTTTGCTCCAAAAGTAAAATGGCTAGGAGAAATATTATTTTGGGACCCATTCACTGCCATGGGGATTTATGATCCAATTGTAAGAGACAGCCAAGGAAATCCAATATTAGATATTAACAATAAACCCGTAGAAAAACATTTTCCACTTGTAGTAATATGGCTGATATTAGGAGCTCTTTACTTCACTATAAGAATGAGATTCATAAATATCAGAGGCTTTAGACACGCCATTGACTTAATTAAAGGGAGTTATGACAAACCCGATGATCCAGGCGAAGTATCGCATTTTCAAGCATTAGCAACCGCATTATCCGGCACTGTAGGACTTGGTAATATAGCGGGAGTAGCAATTGCTATTAGTGTTGGTGGTCCCGGAGCTACTTTTTGGATGATCATAGCAGGATTACTTGGCATGTCATTGAAATTCACTGAAGTAACATTAGGAGTTAAATACCGCAAGGTAGATGAGAATGGAGTAGTTTCGGGAGGTCCAATGTATTATTTGTCAAGGGCTTTAAAAAAGAAAAATTTAGGCGTTATTGGTAAAATTCTTGCAGTTACATATGCAACTTTACTAATGGGAGCATCTCTTGGTGGTGGTAATATGTTCCAGGCAAATCAAACTTTTAAACAATTTGAAATGTTAATACCTGCCATGCAAGGTCATGGTGCTTACTTTGGTTTAGCAATAGCAATATTAGTAGGAATAGTAATACTCGGTGGAATAAAAAGCATCGCAAAAGTAACAGAAAAAATAGTTCCTATAATGGCTGGAATATATATTCTGGCAGCATTTTTTATTATTGGAGTTCATTGGGATGAAATTCCACATGTTATGGGCCTTATCTTAAAAGGAGCATTTATACCAGAAGCCATCAGAGGTGGTTTTATCGGAGTACTAATAATTGGTTTCCAAAGAGCAGCATTCTCCAATGAAGCAGGTGTAGGCTCGGCATCAATAGCTCACTCAGCTGTTAAAACTGATGAACCTGTTAGTGAAGGACTTGTGGCTTTATTGGAGCCGTTAGTAGACACAGTGATAATTTGTACAATGACAGCTTTTGTAATAATATTTACCGGATACCACAATCCTGAGCTTGCTAATGGATACGACGGAGCACAGCTTACATCTATGGCTTTCAGTAGTATTATCAGCTGGTTTCCTATCATTCTAACAATAGCAATAAGTTTATTTGCATTCTCAACATTAATATCTTGGTCTTACTACGGATTAAAAGGATTTACTTTTCTTTTTGGTAAATATTTCGATAGAGCATTCTCTAATAAAAACATTAAAAGATACGTGTTCTTTATTATATTTTTAACATTCATTGTAATCGGTGCAGCATCAAATATGGGCTCTGTAATGGATTTTGCTGATATGATGATATTATCGATGGCTTTCCCTAATATTATCGGTCTTTTAATTTTAGCTCCTGAAGTATATAAGGATATGAGAACTTATATGGCAAAAGTAAAAAGTGGTGAAATAAAGAAATATAAATAAGACTATTAACCTGGATTATTCACAAGTAATCCTAACGATTAAGTAAAACTAATAACCTCTGTTATAAAGTCTCACTCACAGAAAGATTATATCGAACTGAGGTTAATAAATTTAGATACTTTTCAAATACCCAAACTTGAGTTTATTATAAATCAGCCTGTCCCGAACTTATATTAACAGGGTTTTCTCGCATTACACCCCACTTTTCATTACTCATTCATACAATTCGCTTTGCTTTTGTATGAATAATGCAGATTAAAGATATTTTTAATACTGGAAATAAATAATTACTTTTTCCCTTGTACAACAATAACAATTTCGCCTTTTACAGTTCCTTTTACAAAATATTCTGCAAGTTCTTTCAAGCTACCTCGCTTTGTCTCTTCATATATCTTACTTATCTCTCTACTTACTGACGCCTGTCTTTCTGCACCGAGTTCAACTGCCAGTTGAGTAAGAGTCTTTACCAATCGATGTGGTGACTCATAAAGGATAAAAGAATATTTATGATTTGCGAGTTCTTTAATTCTTGTTTGTCGTCCTTTTTTATGAGGCAAAAAACCCTCAAAAACAAATCTATCATTTGGTAATCCACTATTAACTATTGCAGGTACAAAAGCTGTTGCTCCGGGTAAACATTCTACTTCTATACCTTCTTTAATACACTCACGCACAAGAAGAAATCCAGGGTCACTAATAGCCGGTGTGCCTGCATCAGAAATTAGACCCACCGACTGCGATTGCTGTATCCTTTGTATTATAGATGCTAACTTCTCATGCTCGTTATGCATATGATAAGCTACCAACGATGTTAGAATTTCGTAATGATTAAAAAACTTTTTAGATGTTCTTGTATCTTCAGCCAAAACAAAATCTACTTCTTTAAGCAGTCGCAATGCTCGCATTGTAACATCTTCAAGATTACCTATTGGTGTAGGGATGACATATAATTTTGCCATATTATTGTTCTTTTATAAAATCACGAATAAGTTTAAATAATCCATTATACTTTGTCAAAGGTACACTTTGAGGTAAATCAGTTGGAGAATGATATTCAGAATACTCATCCCCGGTAGTATAAATAAAAAATGACGGTACTTTTTTTAAATAAAATGGACAATGATCGCTATTGCAGGCTTCGCCCCTTACTTTTACTTTTTTTAAGTATTTTTTGCTGTTATTTATTTGTAACAGTTTGTTAAATTGATCTTTAAAAATTGTTCCATTAACAACAACAATACCCTTACTTCCGGTACCAACCATATCTAAATTTAACATAAAATGAATCTTCTTTAAGTCAAAAAGTGGATGTTGCACAAAATATAATGAACCCAAAAGACCAACCTCCTCTCCAGAGAAAGAGATAAATACTATGCTATAATCCGGCTTATTTTCTTCTTTGGAGTAATATCTTGCCATATCGAGTAGCATTGAAGTGCCACTGAGATTATCATTACCTCCGGGAAATACCACCTCTTGCCCCATCATTCCCATATGATCATAATGAGCACCTATTACAATAAACGAATCCGGATATTTTGTTCCTTCTACATACGAAACTACATTCTGTGTTTTAAATTTAGAGAAATAATTATTTTTAAAACTAATGGAAATTTCACTTACATTCCTCTTAAACTTACTATCTAATACATCAATAATAGCATAATCAACAGGCTCCTGGGCATGAGAAAAACTCCACGGATTTAATTTATCCTTATTCAAAAATATTAAGCCTCCAACAGATGTTTTAAATAAATATCTAACTTCTTTATTTTCTTTACTAAAAACAAGAAAAGTCTTTTTTAAATCAGGATTCATTAATATTGACTTTAAGTATTTGTCATCATTAGCAAATAAACTATCATCAATAAAAATAACTTTATACTTAGATTTTCTTTCTCTAGAAGCATTTAAAATATAATAATCTGTACCAGGCTGAAGAGTATCACTTCCTACTACAAAATAATCAACTTGCGAGATAGTATTTATTGGAAAAGTAAACTCTTGAAAATAACTATCATTGAAATGCTTTAGTCCATCATTCTTAAACTGATTAGCGATAAAATCAGCAGCTTTTTTATTTCCATCACCGACATATCCTCTTCCCATATAATCTGGCGCACCCAGTGTCATCATCATTTTCCGAGCATAAGTTGAATCTTGAGCATAAATAAATGAATCTGCAATCAAAAAACTAAACAATAACGCAACAAAAAGAAACAAATAGTAATTTTTCATAAATTATAGCAATAATAAATTATAATAAAGTCCAATTCTTATTTGGCAAATTTAAACAAATAAGAGGAATTCGGCTAAATAATAAGATATTTTCATTTTGTAAGTAAAATAGAATCTCCAAAAACGAAAATAGTTGTATTTTTGTAATGATAAGTAAATACAAATTTTAAATATATATATAATGTCAGAAAAAATATTTGATAAGGTAAAACCCGGCTTTATCTACGGAGAAGATTTACAAGAGGTATTAAGAATAGCAAAAGCTAATAATTTTGCTCTTCCGGCAGTCAATGTTGTTAATTCAGACTCTGTAAACGCCGCTTTAGAAGCAGCAGCAAAAGTAAATAGCCCAATAATAATACAATTTTCGAATGGTGGAGGTCAATTTTATTGTGGAAAAGGCCTTAAACTTGAAGGTCAAGAAGCTGCAATAGCAGGTTCTATTGCTGGCGCAATGCACATTCATCAAATGGCGGAATTATATGGTGTACCCGTTATTATTCATACTGACCATGCTGCAAAGAAATTACTTCCTTGGATTGATGGTCTATTAGATGCCGGTGAAGAATTTTTTGAAACTTATGGCAAACCTTTATTTAGCTCTCATATGCTGGATTTATCTGAAGAGACTTTAGAAGAAAATATCTCAATCAGTAAGAAGTATCTTGAGAGAATGAGCAAATTAGGAATGACGTTAGAGATTGAACTAGGTGTTACCGGAGGCGAAGAAGATGGTGTTGACAACACAAGTATTGATAACTCTATGCTTTATACCCAACCTGAAGATGTAGCTTATGCTTATGAAGAGTTAAAGAAAGTAAGTGACTATTTCACAGTGGCAGCCTCCTTTGGTAATGTACATGGAGTATACAAGCCTGGGAATGTACACCTTACTCCAAAAATCCTTGATAATTCTCAAAAATATATACAGGAGAAATTTAATACTGAAGAAAAACCTGTAAACTTTGTATTCCATGGTGGCTCAGGTTCCGATCCTAAAGATATTAAAGAAGCAATAAGTTATGGTGTTATCAAAATGAATATTGATACAGATACACAGTGGGCTACATGGAATGGAGTAAGAGAATATGAAGCAAAATACCATGATTACTTGCAAGGACAAATTGGAAATCCTGAGGGTGATGACAAGCCAAATAAAAAATATTACGACCCTAGAAAGTGGTTAAGAGAAGGAGAAATAAGCATGGTTAATAGATTAGAAAAAGCATTTAAAGAATTAAATGCTCTTAACAGAAATTAATACTATACTTAATAAAAAAAGCTCTGAAAAAATTTCAGAGCTTTTTTTTATTACTATAATCCGGGTCTAGTTCTCAATATCTCTTTATTAGCAATACTTAGAATAGGAACAGGAGATTGGTTCACCAATTGTTGTCCCTGAGAACCTAACCATATATCCGATGCTAGCTTCTCTGTTTCTATCATAGTGGCAATCAAACCAGCATCTACTTTTATAGCGTAATTCATAATAGTCCTTGCACCGTTATTAGATTTTGTATAATGAGTAACAACTTTCTTTACCCCACTTTTTTCTAAAAACTTTTCTGTTTGTTCAACATAACTATTAACTCTCTTTCTGAGTGTACCAACATTGGTAAAATAAAGGCCTAAAATATGAACTTCAGCACCATAAGCTAGGGCTATCTTTGTTGCAATTGGTAATTTTTGTCTGGTATCTAAAGTACTATCAATGGGTATTACTATTGTTTTTAGACCTCGTTTTAAAGTCCTGTGTTCACGTATAGTGATAACAGGGCATTTTGCCTCCGCAATAACATGATTTGCATTATCTCCCATTAAAAACCTCCTAAATCCCTGATTACCATGCGCACCCATCATAATAATATCTACCTGATTTTCGATGGAAATTTTAACAATTTCTTTATAAGTAACTCCTTTTACTAATTTAAGCTCAACCATATCAGGGCTTATTCTATCTTTATAACCTTCTTTTATTTTATTAAAAGTTTCAGTTACCACATCATGTAAATTCTGATCCTTGGTCAAATTAAGATGTCTAATAGAATTTTTATTTTCCACCCACACACATAGTAAACTCGATCTAAACCTACTAGCAAGACCTATTGCATGGTCAAATGTATTCAATGAAGACTCTGAAAAATCTATTCCAACAAGTATCTCATTCATAAGAAAAACGTATTACAGTGATTAATTGCCACAAAGATAACACAAAAAGTTAATACTTTCAAATATCGGAATTTATAAATGAATAGAAAATTTTTCATCAAAATCAAAGTAAAAAGAATCTTATGACTACATTAACTTATTGATAATATGTATTCTAAAGCTATTAATAACAAAAAGTTTGATAGCAAAAACTTTTTTTCAGGCAAGACTCATAGATAAAAATATCTATAGTAAAAATTAAGGTTTAATTTCATTTTTATCAATCTGATCTTTTTCAATATAGGGATAATTAATATCATCAGCAACTACAAAAGCGAAAGGATAATCCTTAAGAATAGATTGCATAAAGTATAAGGCGTCTAGCTTAGATATAAAATCACCAATTCTAACTTTAAAATAAGGTGAATTATAAACTACGTACACATGAATACCAGGGTAATCCATCAATAATTCAGCTTTTTCTTTATTAGCTTTATCCTTAGAGTTTACACCCGAAACTGATAATATCTGAATTCTATAACCTCTAAAACTTTTTTTGGTTTTGTTAACAACTATATTCTTTTTAAGAATAGATTCTATTTGTTCTGATTGATGGTAAACCACCATCCCCAAAGTGTCGGTAATATAATTATTTCTTTTATAAAGGAAATTAGTATTAATGTCTTCTTGAGCATTAATACCTGTATATGTTGCAACAATAGCAAACAATAAAACAAATCTTACTATAATTTTTATCATCTTGCAAAATTATAAAAACTATTTGGTTTGATAATCATAAATTGACTTTGATCTGATACTTAAAACAGGTATTGGGCTATGATTAACCATTTGCTGTGCATAAGGTCCTAAAAATAAATTCATTGGAGCAGACTCTTGATCTGTCATTATGCATATTAAATCTGAATTATTCTCTTTTGCGTATTTTATTGTTCCATCAGTAACATTACCAACCTTAGCCACATCGGTAGAATATGGTATTTCATATTCATCTAAATATTTCTTGGTCTGCTCAGCATATTCATCTACCAAATCCCTAATTGAAGCAACATTAGAAGAATAAACTGAGAGAATTTGAACAGTTGCATTAAAACATTTTGCTAAAAAAGCCACAAATGGTACTTTCTGTCTGGTTTCACGTGTGCTATCAAGTGGTAATAAAATATTATTTATTGGTTTATTATAATCTTCATCATAACGAAGAGTGATAACCGGGCATTGCGCATTTGCAACAATCTTATAAGCATTACTGCCCATCCAAAACTCATCAAATCCTGATGTTCCATGAGTGCCAACAATAATTAATGTAGCATCGTGATATTTAGCTTGATTGGTTAACTCTTTATGTACTTTCCCATTACGCATTTTATACAGAAATTTACCTCCTGTAAGTTCATCTTTGTATTCTTCTACTATTGCTTCAAATCTCTTTTTTGCTTCTAATCGTGGATCAAATGCATTAGAATATACTGTATTTGTACTATTACCCTTGTCCACCCATACCATCATAAGATTTGCATTTATTTTATTAGATACATTTATTGCAAAATGTAGAGCATTCATTGCTCCTTCAGAAAAATCCATTCCTAATATAACTATCTTCTTCATAATAGATAATAATTTAATAATTAATACGCACAGACATTTACCACCGTAAAAATACAATAAATATATATAAAATACAAATTCAAATACTATTTTAAAGAAGAAACCAAATTATTCTTAAATAACTAATTATTTTATTGAGAAATAGTTTATAAAAAAATCTATTTTCTCATTCTTTTTTCATATTTTTGAAACTCAATTGTTTCATTGCTTATTGACTATTAAATCCTTTGTTTCTTCCCTAATAAAATATGAGATTCCATTACTTATAATGAAACATAAATAACTTTACATTTTAAAGTTTTAATTCAAATTTAACAGGAAGTTCACAAAAGGAATTAATAAATATATAATTATCGATGATAATACTATTTTTATTATGTGATTATATATCACTTAATTAATAAAGTTTAAATATATGAAACACATATGATTAAAATAATTATTAAACACACAAGAGAATGATTATTTTTATCATTAGGTGTTCCATATCACCAAAACAAACATTTTAAATATATGAAAGAAAACTTCAGTCCAAGAGAAAATTACATTAATACTCAGCAAAAAGTTGGTTATGTAAAAAGACGTAATGCTACCCAAGCAGACTACGACCGTGTTGGATTCATGTCAGGTCTAGAAGTGCATCAACAACTACTGACAAAGAAGAAATTATTTTGTCATTGTCCGGCAGGAGTATTTCACGATGATGACGACTATGATGCAGAGCTGCTACGTCATATGAGGCCAACACTTAGTGAATTAGGAGAATATGATGGTACTGCTCTAATGGAGTTTAGAACTAGAAAAGACATTGTTTATAGAATTAAAAATGAAACAACCTGCACCTACGAAGTTGATGACACTCCTCCATTTCCAATTGATAGAGAAGCTCTTGAAGAAGCAATTGAAATTTCGTTGTTATCAAAACTAAATATTGTTGGAGAAGTACATATTACCAGAAAGCAATATCTTGATGGAAGTATTCCAACAGGATTTCAAAGAACAGCTATTATTGGTGTTGAGGGCAAAATTGAATTAAAGAACAAAACAGTAAAACTAATACAACTCAGTATTGAGGAAGATAGTTGCCGTGAGATATCAGACATTGGCCACGTAAGAACTTATAAAACCGATAGACTTGGCATGCCATTAATTGAAACAGTTACCTATCCCGAATTTATAAATCCTGATGAAGTAAAAGAAGGCTGCGATTATATCAGATTTCTAAATAGAAGTACAGGAAAAGTAAGAACCGGAATGGGTGCTGGCAGACAGGATGTAAATGTTAGTTGTAAAGGTGGTAGCAGAGTTGAAATAAAAGGTGTGGCTCATACCAAATGGATACCAGAACTTTCTCATAATGAAGTTTTCCGTCAATGGGCATTACTTCAAATAAAAGATGAATTAAATAAAAGAGTAAAAGACAAATCAAAGTGGAAAATAAGTCATTTAGCACTTTCTGAAGAAGACTTTGCCGGCAATAAAAATTTTGAAGGCATTTTTGATGACAACCACCAGGTTATTGCTGTACGGCTTCCGCATTTCTACAAATTGCTTTCACATTTCACGCAGCCGGAAAAAGTTTTTGCAAATGAGATAAGTGAAAGATTAAAGGTTATTGCATGCCTCGACCAACCAAATATGACACATAGTGAGGATATAAATCCTATTCTTTCAGAGGATGAGATTCAAAACATATTCAAGAAGCTTAAAGCAAACAAAGATGATGCATTTGTAATTTTTGATGCTGATCCTGAAGACATAAGTACTGCATTAGAAACAATAGAAGAAAGATGTTTAATAGCATTTGATGGGGTACCAGAGGAAACTCGCAAATCTTTAAGTGACGGCACAACAATTTTTGAAAGAGTGCTTCCTGGTGCTGACAGGATGTATCCCGATACCGATTCAGCTCCTATTCCTCTGAGTGAAGATTATATCGAAAAACTAAGAAAGGGATTACCTGAAGATATAATTGACAGGTACCATAAAATGCAAGATTGGGGCGTAGCAAAAGATACTTTCACTTATATTTTGTCGAAAAACCTATTCCCTATTTTGGATAAAACAATTAAAATAACAAACTTCACGCCTAAGCAAATTGGAAATTTTCTTGGCCATAACTTCAAATTTATCGAAGGCCAATATTCTAAAAATATTGATTTTAGATACGAACAAATAATAGACTTATTTAAGTATTTAGAAAGTAAAAACCTTGATATTGATATTGCACATAATATACTGATTGAACTTTATCAACATTCAAAAATGGATTTTGACTCTATTTTAAAGAGTATTAATTTCAACAAGAAAACCAGGCAAGAAATTATAGATCAGATACCATTTTTAAGAGAAAAATTTAAGACTGAAGGCAAAAAGCAAACACCGGAAATTGAACATAAATGGATAATGGGTAAATTAAATAAAATGGCTTTGGGAAATATCAATTTGAGTGAGCTTAGCAAAATTATTAAAACTAAAGGTTAATATGGAAGAGTTATTTCAAGGATATAAAGGCGATGCTTTAGCCTTACTTAAGAAGTATAATGTAAGAGTCTGGGGTCATGCAAAAGTGGAAACAACAAGAGGTCCATTCGAAGGAACTATCTTACCTAGATCAGAAAATGATGATGACAAACATATTGTCATGAAAATAGTTACAGGATATAATGTTGGAATTGACACTAACACTATCACAAAAATAGAAGAGTTGGGATATAAGAAAGCCAATTACGCAATTCCAGAAAAAGAATTTCCATACACAAAAGGACTTCCTAAGGTAAAACTAATGGGTACAGGAGGAACTATTGCCTCACGATTAGATTATAGAACGGGAGCAGTAATACCCGCTTTTTCACCAGGAGAACTCTATGGAGCCGTTCCTGAATTGGCAGAGATATGTAATCTTGAAACAGAAAAAGTTTTTGCTGTTTTCAGTGAAAATATGGGACCAAAGCAATATATTGCTCTTGCAAAAGCTATAGGAAAAGAAATAGAAAGAGGTGTGGATGGAATTGTAATTGGTCATGGTACGGATACACTTCATCATACAGCTGCTGCTTTAACTTTTATGGTTCAAGATTCTCCTATACCTATTGTTTTGGTAGGGTCTCAACGCTCTTCTGACCGACCAAGCTCCGATGCTGCTTTAAACCTAATGCACGCTATGAAAGCTGCCGGCGAAGGTGATATTGCTGAAGTAATGGTCTGTATGTTTGGTCCTACTTCTGATGAGTATGGATTGCTGCACAAAGGAACACGAGTACGGAAAATGCACTCCTCTTATCGTTCTACTTTCCGAACAATCGGAGATGTGCCATTGGCAAGAATAAATAGGAAAGAAATTATACCTATAAAAAAAGATTACAAAAAGCGTCGACACGATAAAAATGTCAAGATACTTCCTTATTTTGATAACAATGTAGCCATGTTATACTTTTGGCCAGGAATGCCTTCAAAGGTTATGGACTCATTAATTGATGCCGGCTATAAGGGAATAATTATTGTTGGAACAGGATTAGGTCATGTAAACAAAGAACTATATCCAGCAATTGAGAGAGCGCAAAAAGAAGGAGTTCATGTATTTATGACGCTTCAAACTCTTTGGGGATATGTCCATATGTTTGTTTATGATACCGGACGCGACCTAATGGCTAAAGGCATAATTCCTTTAGGAAATATGCTTCCTGAAGTTGCTTGGGTAAAACTTAGTTGGGTACTTGGTCAAACTTCTGACCCTGAAAAGGTAAAAGAAATGATGTTAGATTCTATTAATGACGAAATATCTGAACGAGAACCTTATAATGGATATTTAGTTTATCAAGGTGGAATACCTGAAGTTGAAGATTTTATTAAGAATGTACATAAATAATAATTATATATACTGAACTTTTAATAATCTGAATAATAGTTATATCTAATATTTTTTATTAGTTTTATATTATTTCTCAGTGATATATTATCTGATATATATAATACTATTTTGTTTATCAACAATCGACAAACAAACCTTTAATGAATAAAAGAGCCAAAATAATTTCACAAACATTTTCTGGATGGAGAATATTCATAGCGGTATTTATTGGCATGTCTGTAAGCATTTATTTAATTTTAGACGACTTCTCTTTTACACTCTATAACACAATTGATTGGACACTACATTCATTACTGTTTTTATTATTAGCAATAATTTTTGAAGCAATAAGGGATATCGCATATATGTATCGCATACGCCTTATGACTGATGGTGAAATCAAGTGGCGACAAAGTTTTCAAGTGATAATGTTATGGGAATTTGCCTCAGCATTAACACCCTCAGTGGTTGGAGGTTCTGCTGTAGCTCTATATATTGTAAACAAAGAAATAAATAATCCGGGTAAAGCCACCGCCATAGTTATGATAACAGCATTATTAGATGAGCTGTTCTATGTAATAATGGTTCCAATAATATTTCTATTTATCGGGACAAATGAATTATTTATAAATACAGAATTCAATCTATTTAAGCTGGGGAGTTTTCCTACGCAAACAATTTTCTTTATTGGTTATTCTTTTATTTTATTACTCACATCCATAATATCTTTTGCAATATTCTATCGTCCAAAACTTTTCAAAAGTCTATTAAATTCTATTTTCAGTATAAGTATTCTAAAACGCTGGAAAGAACGAGCCAATAAAACAGGTGAAGAAATAATAATTACCTCAGAACAAATGAAAGGCAAAAAACTTGTCTTTTGGATTAAAGCTTATGCCTCAACTTTAATATCATGGACAGCACGTTTTGCTGTTATCAATATGCTAATACTTGTATTAAAAGGTGATGGTAATCAAATTATAATATTTGCCAGACAGTTAGTCATGTGGGTAATTCTACTAATCAGTCCAACTCCAGGGGGGAGTGGTGTAGCAGAATATATGCTCCCAAAATTTTTAGGAGAATATATGGGTGCTTTTGGAAACGAAATAGCCCTCAGTTGGCGTTTATTAAGCTACTATTCTTATTTGTTTATCGGCTCTATTGTATTGCCAATTTGGCTACAAAGAGTTTATAAAATTAAAAAGAAAGATGCCTAAACTAAGCATTATCTTACCATTTTACAATGCTGAGAACACAATACAAAGGGCTGTTTTAAGTATTATAAATCAGACTTTTATTGATTTTGAATGCATTCTTATCGACAATAAATCTACCGATAATAGTAGAAATATAATTCTCCAAACTATAAAAAATGACAGAAGGTTTATTTTAACCGAAGAACCTAAACAAGGTGTTGTTTTTGCATCAAATAGAGGAAGTGAATTAGCTAAGGGAGAATATATCGCGAGAATGGATTCTGATGATGAATGCTATGCAAATAGGTTTGAGAAACAAATTGCCTTCTTAGACTCTAATGAAGATTATGGAGCTGTATCCGGGATAGTAGAATTTGCTGGAAATAAAAGCAATAGTCGTGGGTTCGCCAATTATATTGACTGGGTTAATTCTGTAAATACATACAAACTGATAATAAGAAAAAGGTTTATAGAATCACCAATTGTCAACCCATCGGCTATGTGGCGACAAAAAGTCAGTAATCAGTACGGTATGTACATAGAATCTGATTTGCCGGAAGATTATGAGCTATGGCTAAGATGGCTTTCTTATGGAGTAAAAATTGGAAAAGTAAAAGACAAAGTATTAAAATGGTATGACTCATCCACCAGGCTTACAAGAACGGATAAAAGATATAGCAATATGGCTTTCTACAAAGTTAAAAGTCCATTTTTAGTTGATTATCTTAAAAAAATTAATCCACATTTTCCCAAAGTAACCATATGGGGAGCCAGTAAAATATCGCGACAAAGAGCAAAACTATTAGAGAAATTAGGTGTAGACATTTCAGGATATATAGATATAAGTAGAAAAAGAAAACTGCAAGATAATATTATATATTACAAAGAGATAGCACCGCCACAAGACATTTTCATACTTGTATATGTGCGGCAAGTGAATATGCGGCAACAAGTACAAAAATATCTTGAAAGCAAGTTGTTTAAAGAAGGGAAAAACTATTTACTGATATCTTAAACTCGAATTATAAACCCTTTAATAATTCCGTAATTATTACAGTAAGCTTAGGCTCCGCTGATGCGGCTGCTTCCAACACCTCCTCATGAGACACTTCAGCAACAACACCTTCTACACCAAGATCGGTAACTATAGAAGCTGCAAAGCAAGGAATACCAGCATGTCGTGCAACAATCGCCTCAGGGACAGTACTCATACCAACAGTATCGCCACCAATAATCCTAAAATATTTGTATTCTGCAGGAGTTTCAAAAGTAGGACCTGTGGTACCAACATATACTCCATGATGTACTAAAATATCATTTTCTTTAGCAATTTCTGTTGCTCTGGCTACCAATTTCTTATCATATACTTCGCTGAAGTCCGGGAATCTAACTCCTAGTCTATCATCGTTTGGCCCCATTAATGGATTGTCAGGGAATAAATTTATATGGTCAGTAATAATCATAATATCACCAACTTTAAAATCAGGATTCATACCACCTGCAGCATTAGAAAGCACTAGTAATTCAATTCCTAATTCTTTCATTATTCTGATAGGGAAAGTAACCTCTTTCATCTGGTATCCTTCATAAAAGTGGAAACGTCCTTGCATAGCAACAACTTTTTTACCACCTAAATATCCAAAAACTAATTGTCCTTTATGACCTGAAACAGTAGACACAGGAAAATTGGGAATATCCTTATACGAAATAGCTTTTTCTACTTCAATATGATTTCCAAGGTTACCCAAACCTGACCCCAATACAATACCTATCTGTGGATTAAAATCAATTTGTTTCTTTATAAACTCCGTAGTCTGCTTTATTTTCTCGTACATAATTCTCTATAATTTCTTTAAAAATAATTTTATCATTTCCCAAAAATGAAATTCTAATTGGTAATTTATACACTGCTGATTTTTTAATTTCTATAAAATCAGAAAGTCTTACAGCATCCTTTTCACTTGTGATTAGAATATTATTTTGGCCTGCAAAGCTATTAATTTTTTCATTAATAGCAACAATGTCCTTTGAAGTAAATTTGTAATGATCGCGATAAGCCAAATGATAAACCCCACTGAAAGGATATTTATTTCGTATAAAATCCTCCATTGACTTTGGGTTTGCTAAACCACTAACGAGTAAAATATTATCAATTTGTTGCAAATCTACCTGCTCATTACTAAAAGCAACTAGATTATCATATTCAATTTTTGAGAAAAGAACAGGTGAGTCAGTAAAAGCACTAATATCATTAATAATCCGTTTACGTTCTTCATCAGAAATATCAGCAGGACACTTAGTAACAACTACTACATCAGAGCGTTTTGCGGCTTTTGGATTCTCCCTTAGTCGCCCTACAGGCATAGACTTATCTTTAGTAAATATTTTGGAATAATCCGTAAGTAATATATTTAAGCCCGCCTTAATTGCCCTATGCTGATACGCATCATCCAATAGTATCACATCAGTTTTGGGATACTGAAATAATAATTTAGTAACAGCCTCTACCCTATTTTCTCCAACAAAAACACCTACGTCAGGGAATTTTTGTTTTATCTGCAAAGGCTCATCACCACAGTCTATCGCTTTGGAATCATCAAAGACCTCTCTAAATCCTTTAGTCTTACGGCCATAACCTCGACTTAATGTTGCAACATTATAGTTTTTCTTCAGAAGCTTAACAATATATTCAATATGAGGAGTTTTCCCACTTCCCCCTACGGCAAGGTTGCCAACATTTATAATTGGAAAGTCGAATGACGACGACTTTAAAATCCCTTTATCAAAAAGGTAATTCCGTATTTGTGTGATTAATGTGTACATTAAGATATTAAATTAAAAACAATATCGAATTTATGTACTGCTAATCAATACTTTATCAAATCCAATATTTGTAAGCCTAAATGCAAATTTACTAATATTTTTATTCATTATTGAAATTGATTAATCTTTTGAAAAAGGATAAATTCAAATGGTAAATGCAATTTATAAAAGATTGACAAATAAACATATTTACATTAAAGTAAAAATACATACATTTGCAATTGATGGTTTCTCTATAAAGAGGACTAAGAGGGAATTAGGTGAAAATCCTAAACAGTTCCCGCTGCTGTAAGCTCTGTAAACATTCTGATATTAAGCCACTTTTTGAAAAACAAAAGGGAAGGCGTCGGAAAATGTGGAGTAAGTCAG
Organism: Bacteroidales bacterium; assembly: GCA_027064095.1. GTDB lineage: Bacteria > Bacteroidota > Bacteroidia > Bacteroidales > UBA1556 > UBA6267. The sequence continues at coordinate 42,125 of JAMOQI010000080.1, forward strand.
AAGACCTACCATCATAATATCAAATTAAAGGCTTTCGGAGAAAAAGCGATGTAGGAATTACTATTTTCCCGATGCCGCAATACGAATTTGTATGCGGATTTTTATTTTTATAACATTAAGTATTTTATCCTATTCGTTATCTAAGGCACAACCGCCAAAGGATAGCATCGTTATGCTTAAAGTTACGGATATTACTGCTAATAAATTATCCTTTGTTAATGATATTGATCTACAACATTTCGATGCAAAAGAGATATCAAACTATTCTGGACAAAGTCTGGACAATATCCTTAACGACAAAGCTGGAATAAATATAAAGACATACGGCTACGGAGGAATGAGTAATGCCGGAATAAGAGGTGGAAATTCTTATCACACAGCTGTGTTATGGAACGGTGTTAACCTTCAAGACCCACTAAACGGTGGTTTTAATTTAAGTTTATATCCACTATTTTTTTCCAATGACATTAAGGTTCACAAGGGAGGCAGTAGTGCGCTTTTTGGAAGCGGAGCCATGGGAGGAAGTATTCATCTAACCAACAAAAAAGATTTTAATAAGGGCTTGCAGATAGATCTATTATCAGGGATAGCTAGTTTTTCAACTTATCAAATTGGAGCTGGCATAAAATACTCCGACAATAAGCGTTCAAGTCTTCTTAAAATATTTTACAAAACTGCTAAAAATGATTTTCCTTTTAAAAATACAGAAGTCTACGGTAGCCCAAAAGTACGACAGAAAAATGCGGAGCAAAAGCAGATTGGGGTATTACAAGAAAATGCTTTTTTATTGAGTAAACATCAGAAGCTAACATCTGCAGTTTGTTATCAGCATAGCTATCAAAACATCCCAAGACAGATGAGCTCATATAATGCATCAGCTAGTCAAGAAAACGAGTCCCTTAGAGCACAATTAGCATGGAAATACTTTAATAAAAATTATTCTTTTCAGTTAAGAAATTCAAACTTACTATCCTCACTTTTATATAATGACAACAGTAATAGTATCAAAGCTCTACATAGTAGTTTTAGCAATATTTCCGAAGCTGAATTTAACTTAAAACTTAGAAAAATCGACAATTTAAAAATTGGACTAATTAACACTTTTGAAAAATCTAATTCGGATGAACTAAAATCCACTCTGGATCAAAATCCACAACAAAACAAAACAGCTTTATTTATTTCATATAAAGCAATTTTCAGTAAGAAACTTTTTGCAATGGCAAATCTACGCAAAGAATATGTCAAAAATAGGTTTACGCCATTAACATACTATGGCAGTGTTAATTGGAAAGTTATTAATTTATTGATTTTACATGCCAATATATCAAAAAATTATCGTACTCCTACTTTCAACGATTTGTTTTGGTCTGATGCCATGGCAAAAGGAAATCCGCAATTACTAGACGAATCTTCTATAAGCGAAGAGTTCGGAATTAAATTAAAAACTAATAATAAGTTATTATCTATATCATTTAATGCCTACAATACTAATTATAAAAATTTAATTCAATGGGTGCCAGAAAATGGCATCTGGACTCCTCTCAACAAAAAAGCAGTATGGTCGTATGGTATTGAAAGTTTACTCAATGTTAACAAAAAAATAGGAACTTTTAATCTATCGGCAAGTGGCTTAATCGCATTATCAAGATCTACAATTTCTGAGTTAAACGATAGCGAAAATAATGATATTATAAACAAGCAACTAATATTAACTCCTCAATCAGAGGGAAATATTAGCTTCAAAGTTGAATATAAGAAATTTAGTTTTGAATATATTACAAAATATGTTGGAAAGCGTTATACTAACGCTAATAATACTGACTTTCTTGACACTTATTTGTTAGGAGATATTATCCTCAATAAAAGCTTTAAAATAAATAATAATAAACTCGCTATAATGTTCCGATTGAATAATATTTGGAATACAGAATATGTTTCTATGCCTTCGTATGCTATGCCACTGTGTAATTACGAGCTAAGTATAAGATTATTTTTAAATAAAAAATAAAATGCACAAAATCTATTTTTTAAATCTCGTTTTCTTTCTTCTTTTAACATCTTGTACCGAAAAAATAATAGAAGATCCTATTAAAATCGCCCCAGATTCAAAAGCTATATATATAAGTAATGAGGGAGCATTTGGTTATAACAATGCCTCATTATCAGTTTACTACCCCGAGACAGACAAGCTTGAGAATAAAGTGTTTAAAAAAATAAATGGACGAGGATTAGGAGATGTATTACAATCGATATATCATTATGATGATAAACTTTATTATGTTGTTAATGCATCTTCGAAAATAGAGATTTCAAATGCAAATACATTTGAAGAAAAAGGTACAATTACAAATATTACTTCTCCCAGATATATGCATATAATTGATAATAAAGCATATATAAGTTGCTGGGGCGATGGTGGACAAATTGTGGTAGTAGATTTAAAAGATAATAATATTGTCAAGAAAATTGATGTTGGTAATGGCCCTGAGAAGATACTTTCCACCAAAGATAATTTAATAGTATGCAATAGTGGAGGCTTTACAACTGATAGCACTATTTCAATAATTAATTTAACAACAAATAATGTAATTAAGACATTAAAAGTGGGGGATGTACCTTCTGATGTTAAATTTAATTCTGACTCAAGTTATTTTTATGTTTTATGCAAAGGAAAAACTATTTACGATGCTTCATGGAATGTAATTGGGCATACTGCCAGCAAATTGGTAAAAATATTAAGTAGTAATTTTACTATAGAAAGCAAAAATACTTTGTTTCAACAAAGACATCCTTCGCAGCTTGTTTACAATAATCTTGAAGACAAATTTTTTATAGGAGGAGGTTATGGATTCCAAGGCATTTATAATTACGAATTAGACCAAGAAAAACTTGACACCAACGCCCTAATAGATAAAAGTTTTTATGGGATTTCTGCCGACAGTAAGGGAAACTTATATGGTTTTGAAAGTACAGACTTTTCAAGCCAAGGAAAAATGGTAATAATGGATTTCCAAGGTAATATTCTTAAAGAAGCTAAAGTCGGCATTGGCCCAAATGGAATGACAGAATAACCTAAATATTAATAACCTATTTTTCTATATTATACCTAATTAAATTATAAGTCCTAACATTACCGTAAATTGGGAAATCCTGACGTAACACCAAACCTACACCCTTAGCATAGAAATAATGGCTTTTTGAAGTAAGATTAAGAAATGGCAAATATCTTGTCATCTCAGCATCTAAGGTATTAAAAGTCCCTGCCATACATATTGTAGGCTTATCAGGCATACGCATAAGTCTATATGTAAAATTCAGTGTATCATTATTAAGACTAGGGATAACATTCTTGTATAATGTGTCAGTAAAGTTCATCGGGTTAAAAAACTTTTGGCCAGTCTCATCTACCAAATACATAGCAGAATCTCTAAGAAACTGCTTATAGATTAGTGAAGAACTACTTTTAAAAACATAATAAATATCCCCATTTATATTTGTATCTGACTCAATATAAGTACTATCGTAAGATACAAATGTAGCATTACCCAAAGTATCAACAGTAGAAACATCATAAACCCAATAACTTCCAACAGACATAGGAGTAAAAGTTTCAAGCCCAATTTTATAAATAGTAACTTCTTCTTGTTTTTTGCATGAGATAGTTGAAATAAAGACTATTAAACTTAAAATGTACAAATATTTCATAATAAACCTTTTAATGCTATTTAATATTTTCTAAACCGGATTTAGCAGATTCGTCACCAGGATTTAACCACATCACTCTTTCAAAAAGCACTTTAGCTTCTCGATATTTACTCATATAATAATTATTCCAAGCTGAATTTAAAACCACATCGTAGGTAAAAGGATACATATTAAGTAGCAACTGTAAATAATTATCCGCAGCTTTATATTCTGTCCTGTTGAGATAAATCTGCCCTAAACGAAGGTTTGCTGTATAATTATATTTATCAATCTTAAGGACTTTCTTATACGCAATAATTACTTTTTCCCAATTTCCCATAGCAGAAGCGGGAAATGTTAAGCCCAACAAAGCCTCAATACTTAGAGGCCTTAATTCGGAGCATTTAGTATAATAAGCAAGGCTTTCTGTATATTGACCGGCTTCGTATGATAGCCAAGCCAAGCGAATATTTATTTCATAAGAACTTGCATTATAAACCTTTTTCATCTGATTTACCGCCTTTGAATATTCGCCTTTTACTTCATTTGCATAGCTATTTTTAAAAGCAACCTCAATATTATCTTGAGCCATAATAAAATTATAAAAACCTGCAAAAATTATTATTAAAGTTATTTTTCTTAGAACTTCCATTGTAATCCTCCTAAAACGTTTATTTGTTGATAATTAATTTTTTCTAAATCGTAAATATTACTATAACTAATCTCTTCCTTCTCTGTATATTTCCAAAAATATTGAGCACCTAAAAATAAATTAATATGCTTATTTAATACATAAATAAATTTACTCCCAACCAATCCGTGGGTATGGTTGGGTATTTCGTAAGAATAATTATTACTTAAAAGTGTAAAATTCTTTACATCACCATAAATTCCGATAACCTCCAGCCATAATTTAGGAATAAGTTTTAAACCAACTTTTTGATAAAATATTGGTCGTAAAGAGCCAATACCATCATGAAATGCATGTAATTGAGTAATAGAATAAAAGTCAATATTTCCTTTAGGGAACCAAGAGAAAGAAGCTCCTGCTTGTAACTGCAAATCGGATTTTCCAAAGTTAGAAACAACTCCACTTAAACCCCAAATACTATTTTTATAGACATGCTCATATTGCATTCCACCCATAAAACTAATTGTTGAAAAATTAGCATAGCCCAAACTCATATCAAGGGAGTCAACAACACCATAAGTTTTTCCGTTGACTTTCGAAAAACCTCCGGCAATAGAAATATTATTTGTTCTATCAAACCAATACTTTGGCTTAATATTAACAGCATTCTGGCGCAAAGTAAACCTTCTTATCTCAAATACATTTGAATTCTCCACAGCAGTTATCATTTGTAACTTTGCATAGTTATAATTAAAATCAAGCTCAATATTCTTAGTTATTAAACCTGAATACATAATACCGGCCAAACCAATAGAATTTTCATAATTAGTTTGAGAAATTAAAGAATTATCATTTGCCCTAAATTTATTAGATTCTATCAACGGGACCATATTTCCATATAAACCAAAAAAGTATAAATTACCCTTATAATTAATGCCGGCAAAATTCTCTATGGTATCGGCAACACCCCACAAATTATATGCTGCCATATTCTGCTTTGAATACAAAAGAGACAGAAAATACTTTTCTTTAAAAAAGGAATCTAAAATTGCTGACTTATTCTGCTTATATGCTTTATTTAAATAGAATGAAGACATAAAAAAATTAGAAGTATAGTAATAAGCAACTCCTAATCTATAATTTAGATAATAATAATCAAATCCCTGCTTCTCAGCTTCTTTACCAAATATTATTAATGAGTCCCAACTAGAAGCATAATAATATGACAATGATTTTGACTCCACCGTCTTAAAATTTATATCCTCCTGTGCATTTGAAACTATAACTCCTATTATAAAAGAAAAAACTATAATTAATATAAAACGCATAATTCTATAATCTTTTAAATACAAATTCTTTATTATTCTTCTGTACTTTCCAAATAAAATCAGTAGAAGAATATTTAAATTCAGCGGTAATATTACCAATAGATTTATTAAATATTATATCATTATACTCAGACTTAAGCTCTAATTCACTATCATCAAAAAACTGTTTTCTGGATAAATACCGTATTTTAAAAACAGGTCTAATAAAAATATAAAAAGGAGCTATAAAATCTTGCAAAAACATCAGTATTTTAGCATTAGAAATGGTTGCAGGTAAAAAGTCATTTACTTCAATACCTTTATAATAACCAAATATCATACGATATGAAGTCAGATAAAACCAATATAAAGGGTCAGATTTTGAGCCATTGTAGGATGTAAAAATCAGCTCTTCTTCATTAGCTCTAAAATAAGCATAGCTCTTTGTATAAGGACTATATAAATATGTTTGATTATAAAAATCCAAACCCACAATCCATTTAATCTGCTCTTTATTAAACCCTTTATCAGAATTAGTTGATACCAACTCCCATTCTATTTCCATGCCTGGCACAAACTTAAATTTCGATTTCAGACTAGAGTCTATTTCTATATTACTTACAATATCATTCAATTTAGGAGCCCCATTATTAACAAAATTAAACTTAGAATTCTCTTCGCTAATATATGGGCCAATGAGATAATTCAATGTCTTGGAACCGACATAAGGAGTAGATTGCAACTGAAAGTGCAAATGAGGAAATGGTGAACGACCGGAATTACCTACTGTTGCGAGTATTTCTCCTTTTTTAACATACTGACCTTTTTCAACTCTAAAACTCCCTTTTTTGATATGACTTACTTGGCTGTAGAGATATTGAGCATGCTTAATTACAATACTATTACCCCAATTATGCTCAATATCCACATCTCCAATCTTGTTATCTTCATACAAATCAACAATTTCCACAACTTCACCATCGGCAGGCGCAATTATAGGCTTATTGTAGCAGTAATAATCCTGTGGTAAATTACCATCACCATCATATTCCAAACCATTTTCGGCAATAACAAAATCCCATGCATGTTTCCAGTCCTTTTGATGAGTATATTCTCCATTATGAGCCTGATTAACAAGCCATTTTCCAGAGAATGGGAAATGAATAGAAATCATTGATTTATCACCAAATCTGGTATAATAATTCTGATTAGAATATAAATTTTTCTCCGGAGAAAACTTCTGTAAACTAACCAGTTCCGGCTTTCTAAAAAATCGTTCTCGATACTTTAATACTAACAAGAAGCTTATCACAACAATATTTACCGGCAGTGAATATGTTGAAAGTTGAAAAATAGAAAGCACGTCGGTAGTTCCTGTTACCAATATTGACAACAAAGGAATAAGTAGGACTACTATCACAAAAGAATATATGGAAGGTATAATAAAAAAACCACCAATGGCAATTGCCGAAAGAATAAAGTTAAAACCTATATATCCATAATTCAATTCTCCCAAACTGGCACCAATAAACTGGTAATAGAAATAGGCTGCATAGAACCCTATTAAACTAAGCAAGAAAGATATACGAGAATTTATAAGTAAAGCTATTGCAATAATAATACCTGCATAAATATTATATTGAAAGAAAATAGCTCCCAATGAAATAAAGTATAGACTTAATGACTCTGGAATGGCAATATCATTAAATACAAAATGCGTTTGCAACAAATCATTACCACCAATCAAAACAATATCATTATAGGCATAAACGCCTATTTCACTTATTTCTAAACTCCCATAATGTCTGGCAGCAAGGCTAACCATCCATATACCAAACAAAAATGGTAAACTTAAAAACGGCAATGCATATTTATTGAGAATAGCTTCCAATACAACAGTTACAAATAAAGTTAATATTGATGAAAATATTAGCAATAACAAAAACTGCCAGTTGAACTGATAATAAATACCTAATCCTAAACCAACTAATAAGCTATTAAAACCATATAATCCATTAATTATTTTAGTACGATTAAGTCCAAGAAAATAAGCTGTAATATGACTTGAGGCAATGGCTATCACTCCGCTAACACCTGCATTTAAATTAAAGAAAGAAACCAATAACAATATCAAACCTAACAATCTACCATCAGAGAAAAATATCTGAGAGTAAGAATTCAATATGCTATAAACAACCGACTTTATTTTAGACTTAATCATATAATAAAATATTAGAGCTCAAATGTACTCAAATGTTCCGGAATCTTCTCAAAATTAGAGATACTGCTCATATCTTCACCTTTACGAATCACCTCTACTTTAGAATCTTCAGTAATCATTACCACCTTGGGACGTAGGGTAATAAACTGCATCCACTGAGTCATATTATAAGCTCCAACGCGATGAATCACCACATTATCGCCTTTACTTAAAGGAGGCAAGCTTGCATTATCCCTAATAACATCAATATTCATACAAAGTGGACCGTAGAGAACAGTATCTTCCACATGATGTGAGAACTCTTGAGCAGGAGTAATCTTATGATCGTACCAAAAACTTGTAAAAAGTAAATTTACACCTATATTGAGAACGGTAGTACGCTTTCCTGTACTGCTTCTTTTGTTGGCAATAACTGTACCCAAAAGATAACCTGCATCATCAACTAATGCACGACCTGTTTCCAATATCAAAGTTGGTAAATGATCGGGATGGATATTACTATTCAAGAGAGCAGAAGTAATAGCCTCTGCATAATCATCAAAAGTAGGGTTGGTATCTTCGGCAGGCAAATAAGCACCTTTAAGAGTATTTTTTGATGCAAAGCCTCCACCAAGGTCAATATATTTCACATAATGATCATACTTCTGTTTTAAGCCAACAGCAAGGTCAGCAAGCTTAGTTGCTGCTACACCATATGGTTCAGCAGTCATCATATATGTTCCAATGTGTGCATGAAGTCCTATAAGATCCATTTTCTTTGACATCATAATCTTATTAAGAGCATCCCAAGCCTGCCCATTCTCATAATTAAATCCAAAACGGTCCCACATAGGATAAATTCCAGTATCCATATTCACACGAATAGCCACTTGGGGTCGAATATTTAGTTCTTCCACTAAATTTAATATCATATAATACTCATCAAGGTGGTCGATATGAATAAGTGATTTATTCTTAATAGCCATACGAAGATCATCCTCTGTTTTATCCGGTCCATTAAAGATAATATACCTACCATCAACACCATTGCCTCTAGCCTTATCATACTCAAAACCAGAAACCACCTCTGCCCATGAGCCCTCTTGGTGGAAAGTGTTACATACAGCACTTATATAATTTGTCTTATAGCTCCAAGCAAACTGTACTTTAGGATATCTAGTGCTGAAAGCACGATAAGCATTTCTGAAAGTTTTGCGCAATGTACTCTCAGATATTACATATACAGGAGAACCATGTTCTTCAATAATATCTTTTACAGCAACATTATCAATATGAGTTTTTGGAACAAACTCAGTCCTCATACCAAACTTATTTGGCATAGCATTCTCTAATCTTTTTATAAGCGGGCGTTCATATTTCAATTTAGTCATAATATTTCTTTTATTAAGTTAAGGTTTATAATTCTCCTTGTGAAGATATTTTTTCAAATTCATCAATATTAACAATCATATCGTAGGCATAGCGGACAAACATTTTACCAATATCGTAACATTGATATGGTTTAATGGTATTACCAACAGCTAAATTTACCAATGCTTCAGGAATGTTTTGTCCAACACCAACAGCCAAATATATCCAAGCAGGCATTCTAGGATTTATTTCCAAAAGATGATAAGTGCCATCTTGCGAACGCATCAGTTCTAACTCAAATCCTCCACGCCATTTAGTTTGTTTTATAAAATGATGAGTAAGCTCAATAAGTTCACTATTATCAATAGATATTCCTCCCCAAGCTTTGCCTTTATCTGTAATATATTGTTTACGCATTGGCACTGCAGCAATAGTATTTCCTTCACCATCGCCAAGCCCTGTAACATTATACTCATCTCCACGGATATATTCCTGCACCACAATTGGCAAACCCCATTTTGCACTTACTTTATTGAAGAATGTCTTGGCCTGCTCAATATTATAAGCGATATATGCATCGTAGAATTTGCCTTTTACTAATATAGGAAAAGAATAATCGCTACCTAGCTGATACAATTCAGAAGGGTCATAAACTGCTTTAGACTGAGGAACATTAATATCATACTTTTTACCAAATTCCGGCAAATTAACTTTATGTCTTTCCTCAAATTGTTGTGAAGTAGGCAAGAAAGTTTTAATATTCATATCTAACAGTGCATTCTCAATTTTCATAAAAGAATATAGTTCAGCATCAAAATTTGGAATAATAACATTAATGTTTTCCTTAGTATTTATATATTCTAATCTAGCTTTAAGAACTTCTGTTCCTGCCGAAGGATAAGGTATTTGATATATTTTATCAAAAAGATCGTGCATATAAATTCCAGGCTCCAACGACTCGTAACTAAATCCAATAAGCCTTGCATCAAATGAAGTTGCTTCTTTAAGTCCTCGCGCCACAGCAACACCTGGTCCAGGATTATCGATGGCATTTAAACCACTTAACGCAATTGTATATTTAGGCTTCATAATACTATGCTTTATCATTATCTGTTAACTGATATTGTGATATCATCTCCTTAAAATCTTGCAAATCTTTATCAAAAGTATTAGCATTAGTATCGTATTTACTTAGAAAATACTCACAAATTTCGTTATCGCTCTTTCCTTCTTTTATCATATTCAAAATTTCAGTTCCTGTTTGATTTACTGAAAATGATTCTCCTGAACTTGGATTGAAGAGGAAACCACTGTCGCTAATTGCAATATTTTTATTAATACTCATAGTATAAGTTTTAATGATTAATAAATTAGAAATAACACAAAATCAATTGTCATAATTGAATGTATTATTTCATTGTGCAATTATAACGAGATATTTTAAGTATAGTTTATAGTATTCCTTGAAAAATGTGTAAAATTTTCTTATTCAACTACATTTATTTAAATTTATTGAAAATCCAGAAAAGTATTGGTATATAATTGATGATAAGTTGATACAACTTTCTCTACTTTAGGGAGATTATTTTCTAAAATCATAGTTTTAAAAGCACTTATAATATTGATGACCAATTGATTATGTAATCAAAGGATAAATTTTTATCGAATAATAATAATTGTAAATATATATTATATAAAAAAATAATTTCCTATTCCAACTTAAAGACTTAAACTAAAGTTAAAATCTCATCTTTATGAAGATATCATTATTAACAGAGAGATAATTGAGGCTTTTCAAAAGCCGGCTGAAACGCTAAAAATAAAATATAAAATTACAGTTCTACAATTCTATCTTAAACCTTTTACTTTTGAAATAGCAGCAACAAATTCTTTAAGATAGAAAGGTTCGAAATATGCTACATCTACAAAGTCTCCAGCAATAAATTTATTATAAGATAAAGAAACCATACCGACCGCTGTTGCTTCTACATCTTCGACAAGTACAGCATTTTTGTGATTAATAATATTCATACATTTTGCTGCACCATCACCAAAAAAAAGAACTTTATGAGAATCAAGTTCTGATTTAAAACTATTCTCATCAACAACTATTGCTGTAATATCATTTTTATTATTCAACTCAAAATCAAAGGTTTGAGAATATACTTCCATTCTTCTGGCATCTATCATAGGTCGAAAAAGAACATTTTTATCCTTATCATGCAACAGCTTTGCCAAAGCTGCCATACTATGTAAGGTACTAATAGAAATCAAAGGAATATCAAGAGCATAGCAAAGTCCCTTTGCTGTGGAAGTTCCAATTCTTAAACCTGTATATGAACCAGGGCCTTTACTTATAGCAATAGCTGATAAAGAAGAATACTCTATCTTATTTCTCTTTAATAATTCATCAATAAAAGGGGCAAGCTTAACAGCATGAGAATTCCCTTCTTTATTTTCAATATCGTCGAGCAACACCCCATCTTTTGATAAGCTAACTGCACATACTTTTGTTGAAGTTTCAATATTGAGGATATAAGTCATCTCAAATACAGAATTAATTAAAATAGCTATCAATAAGTTTTAATAATTCTACTTTACGGCCAGTATCAGCAAAGCTAACATCTACTGCATTTTGTGTAAGTTTCTTTAAGTCCTCTTTAGAAAGATTTAAAGCTTCTGTTGTAGCAATGAAATTCTCATTCATATAGCCTCCAAAATAAGCAGGATCATCAGAATTTATAGTAACCTTAAGGCCTAAGTCAAGCATTTTCTTAACAGGATGATTTCGTAAATCTTTAACAACCTGTAATTTTAAATTTGAAAGAGGGCATAGTGTCAAGCCCATATTTCTATTCTTCAATTCTAACAATAAATCCTCATCATCCATAGATCTATTGCCATGGTCAAGGCGGTCTATTTTCAACAATGAAAGGCTATCCCAAATATATTGAGCTGGGCCTTCTTCCCCGGCATGGGCGACCTTCAAATAACCCTGCTTAGCAGCAATATTGTAAACTGTTTCAAATTTCTGAGGAGGATTACCCACTTCAGAAGAATCAAGACCTACAGCAATAAATTCATCTTTCATAGGCTCTGCTGCCATCAATACTTCTATGGCCGCTTCTTCAGAAAGGTGACGTAAAAAACTCAATATCAAACCACTGCTAATCCCCCAAGCTTCAGCTTCTTTCATAGCTCTACGAATTCCATTAACCACTGTTTCAAGTGCAATTCCTCTATCGGTATGCGATTGTGGGTCAAAGAATATTTCAGCATGAAGAATATTCTGCTCTTTAGCTTTTTGAAAATAAGCCAGAGTCATTTCATAAAAATCCTGTTCGTGAATAAGTACGTTACATCCTGCGTAATATATATCCAAAAAATCCTGAAGATTACCAAACTTATAAGCAGTCTTAACCTCTTCAACTGTTGAATAAGGCAAATCAACTTTATTACGCTGAGCGAGTTTAAACATTAATTCAGGTTCAAGGCTTCCTTCTATATGAAGATGAAGCTCTACTTTAGGCATTTGAGTTATAAATTCTTTCATTACTGTTATATTTATTACATTCTAATAAAAACGCCACAAAAAATAATGAATACTTTCCCTTTTTTGTGGCGTAATTTTTTACTTATTACTTAATAATAGTCATCTCATCTACCAAATGACCGGCATTTCCTAACTTATCTATTACGAAAAGCACATAACGAATATCCACGACAATAGTACGTTGAATGCTATTCTCAAAGAAAATATCACCACTCATAGCTTCCCAGTTACCATCAAAAGCAATACCTATAAGTTGACCATCGCCATTAATACAAGGACTTCCAGAGTTACCACCTGTAATATCATTATTTGTTAGGAAACAAACATGCATTGTCCCATCCTTATCAACATATTGTCCATAATCCTTATTATTATACAATTCTTTAAGTTTAGCCGGAACGATAAACTCTTCATTGTTTGGATCTTCTTTCTCCATAACACCTTTAAGAGTAGTAAAGTAGTTATATTCTACTGCATCACGAGCCTGATAAGGTTCAACCTGCCCATAAGTCATTCTTAATGTTGAATTTGCATTTGGATAATATTTCTTTCCAGTATCCATTTTACGAAGTCCATCAACAAACAGGCGCTTACCTTTTTCCATATTTTTATCTATATCGCCAAGGTGACTATAAATATCTCGAATAGAATTTACCACTGCCAATGTCAATTGAAAACCCGGATCTTTCTCTAGTACTTTTAAAGAAGGTTTATTCAAAAATGCACGCATTCTATTAGAATCTACAAATATTGATTTTGCATACACAGCATCTGTATATTTAGCAATATCACCTTTGTATTTTTTATTTATCATATCAATAACATACAATCTTTCTTGACTTACAATGGAGTCCTTAACTTTCTTATCATATTTAATTTTCTTATTGAAAGCGGAATACTCTTTAGGAACATTTTTAAAATACATTCCTATAAGCTCTTGGAACATATCTTTGTCTGTATCAAAGTCATAATCTTTGAAATATTCAGCCATACCTGCTGCAATTTCTTGAGCTTGACTTTTAATACTTTCATTATATTTTGCTTTATCTTCCTTAGACTTTTTATTAGCTTGTGCTTTCAAAGTCATATACATAGAGAAAGTTCCAAAACTATAATATATATTTTCCGGACCTTGGAAAACAGCTTCCTCAAGATATTTTAAAGGAATATTATAAGGCTGTTGTTCTTTATAGCCTTCTTCTATCATCTTTAGGGCCTCACCATACTTGGCAGCTCTTTTCTCATTAGCATTAGCCCACTTTAAATATCTGTTCTCTATTTCAACTTTCTTATCATAAACATGGTTAGACTTTAAGCCTTTGCTTTGACCAATAAAATATTTCCAATAGTTAGCAGTTTGAGCATGTTTTGCAGCATATTTTAATCTAATAGCATGACTCATATCCATATGCTTCTTCATTACATCAAGCTTATGAGTACGGATATCAACAATAGTTGGGTTTATTTCATCCAAAGCTGTCTTAATACCATAAGATGTCAAATAACGGTCAGTACTTCCAGGATATCCCCAAATCATAGCAAAATCATCTTTCTTAACACCTTTCAATGAAACAGGTAAATAATGCTTTGGCTTCATAGGTATATTATCTTTAGAATAAGAAACACCATTTCCATCTTTATCGGTATAAATTCTAAACATAGAGAAATCTCCGGTATGACGTGGCCACATCCAATTGTCGGTATCACCACCAAATTTACCAATAGACTCTGGTGGAGCACCAACTAAACGTACATCCTTATACTGATTATAAATAAACATATAGAATTCATTACCATTGAAGAATGGTTTAATATCTACACGATAAACTCCATCAGGATTATTAGCTTTTTTAATTTTCGCAATAGCTTTACGAACCATTTTTGCGCGCTCAGCTTCAGAAGTCTCATCAGTAATTCCAGCAAGTACAGAATCTGTTACATTATCCATCCTCTCTAAAATATAAGCTGTTACATCATGTACGGGGAGCTCTTCCTCATACTTTGTAGCCCAGAAACCATCTCTAAGATAATCATGTTCTACAGTTGAGTTAGCTTGTATTGTACCATAACCACAGTGGTGATTTGTAAGGTATAAGCCTTTATCAGAGACAAGTTCTCCAGTACAGAAGAACCCCATACTAACAATGGCATCCTTCATACTCGAATGATTAATGCTATACATTTCTTCAGCAGTAAGGTGTAAACCTTCTTTATGCATATCAGTATAATTAAGGCGTTCAACAAGCATTGGAAGCCACATTCCTTCATCAGGTGGAGTTGAAGCGTTAGCTCTTATTCCAAGTGTGAACAATAGAAAAAGCATAAAGCTTAATAGTAATTTTTTCATGATAATAATAAAATTTAAAATTGTAATTTATTTGTGTGTATTAATGTATTTAATTAACTATTTATATATTAATGTAAATCTTACGCATTAGTTTAATTTATCTGACAGAAGTCTCATTTCAATAACTGGAGAAATGCCCTCATAAAGAATATTATAAACAGCCTCAGCTATAGGAAGATACACTTTATGCTCCTTATTAATTTCCATTAAACATTTCACCGCATAATAACCTTCGGCAACCATATTCATCTCTGCCATAGTAGCTTTAACAGAATACCCACGGCCAATAAATGTACCAAAAGTCCTGTTTCTACTAAACTTAGAATAAGAAGTTACCAAAAGATCTCCCACATATTCTGTATCCATCACCTTTCTATATTGAGGAAAAACGTCTTCAAGGAATCTGCGAATTTCCCTCATAGCATTAACAATAAGCACCGCTTGAAAATTATCCCCATATCCAAGTCCGATACAAATACCATTTGCAATTGCAACAATATTCTTAATCATAGCGGCATATTCAGTACCTGCAATATCAACAGAAGTCTTCATCTTCATATACCATGTAGAAAAAAGCTCAGCAATATGCTGTGCTTTTTCTTCTTGTAGAAATGCAATTGTTAAAAAAGATAACTTCTGCATAGCAACTTCTTCAGCATGGCATGGTCCAGCTATAATTCCAATATCATTATATGGAACATTATAATTATTATGAAAATAATTGGCTACTATTTGATTAAACTCAGGCACAATACCTTTTATAGCAGAAATTATTATCTTATTTTCGAAATGTGTAATACCAGCCTCTGTGATACTATTATGAAGAAATGCAGAAGGAATAGCAAATATCAAAATATCGTATTTCTTAACGATATATGTCATATCTACAGAAATATCCAGCGTATTTGGGTCTAATTCAGCATATTGAAGATAAACAGGATTACGACCATGTTTTTCAACATAATTTTTAGTTTTGGTACTTCTAACCCACCAACCTATTTGGTCAACATTGTGACCAAGTAATTTCACCAAGGCTGTCCCCCAACTTCCAGAACCAATAACTGCTATTTTCCTTTCTATCATAAGTGTTATTAAACCTCTACTCTTATTTGCTATGCAAAACTACAAAATTTAATTTGTTATATAACAAAATTAACAGGGTTTACCATTATATACACTCTTAATTTATTTTAAAAAATATTATACAACACAGCAGCATATATATAAAACCTAAGCAAACGAGTTAATCCTAATAGTGACAATCTCTTTAAAGGATAATCTAAAATACCAGCAACTAATGTAATAGTAGAAAATGGCAAAGGGAATAAAGCTGAGAACACTATCAAGAAACCTCCATATTTATGTAATGTAGCAAAATGTGATGAGAATTTATTAATAAGCCATCTATGCACTCTCGGAAAGTTTGAAATTCTGTTTCCAATCAAATAAGCTGCTATTCCTCCCAAATAAGATAATATTGCAATAAAAGTCAACATAAGTAGAGGATGCGATGATGCTTTACTCCAAACAATAAAAAAATCCGGAGGTATAAGTCCTAAAAAAGTTTCGGAAATAAAAAAAAGTATCAACACAAAAGGAGGATCTAATTTTTTAAGAAATATAGTTACATTCTCCTTAAAATCAACTATATAAGTCTGTGCAATATACAACGCAACACCCACTATTATCGAAATAATTATTAAGCGCAATACACTCTTCCAGGCCAGAGTATAAAATCCCCTTCTCTTTAATAAATTATGATATAAATTAATTCTTCTTTTCATCGCAAGCTACAAAAATAATATACTATGACACAAAAAAGAAATTCATTAAAGATATTTAAGAAAATATTTATCACTTATAAGAATTTATCTTAGCAATTAGAAAATCATTTTTTTGATATTCAAAATTCATAATATTAAACTAACAAAAATGTATAATGATAATAAAAGAGTCTAATTGAAAACAAAATATTTTTCGAACTAAGGGATTTTGTCAACATATATGGCAGGAGTAAAAACAATATTACTTTTATGCAAAGCCCTATCAATAATTTGTGCTGAGAATTTCACACTATCACTAGTAGAACTATAATTATTAAAGAATAATTCAATTTGAATTTCACCCCTTATTCCTCTACTCGCTAGTTCATCTTCCACATTTGGTATTCTTGCATTAAAAGTTGTTGGCAATTCTACTTTAACAAAGCTGTCATTTTTCAGTTCGTAATAGTCTATCAAAAAATTATAATAATAATCTCCATTTGCATTATATGGTGGCAACGTATCATCAGTTTCCAAGCCAATATCACCATCTCCATCGGTAAAATTAATTATCAAATATCCCTTATTATCAACACCAGTACCATCCGATATTTTAACAAAGTCATTAAATTCAATAATTGGTTCAATAGGATAAACCTCATGCTTAACACATGAAGTAAATGCCAACGTAAGAAAAACCAATATTATAATTAATTTATACATAATTTAAATATGAATTAACTGCTCTATAATGATATTAGTATCTTTGCAGTTATTGCAAAATTAATAATTTAAAATTAACGAAATAAATTTAATGTTAAATTCACTTCAATTAAAACAAAAAATTAGTCATATTCAAAATGAATATGACTTTAATACAACGGCCATTGAAGTGTTTTATTATCAATACAATAATAATTTAATATATCAACAATGGATAAATAATTTAGGTATTAATCCTAAAGATATTACAACAGTGGAAGATATACCTTTTATGCCAATCTCTCTTTTTAAATCTCATAAAATAAAATCTTTCGAAGGCAATAGTGAAATTATTTTTCAAAGTAGTGGCACAACTGGGAATCAAACCTCTAAGCATTATGTAAAATCAATAGCATTATACCGAGAATCGTACAAAAGAGCATTTAAATATATGTATGGGAATATTGAGCAATATACTATTCTGGCATTACTACCATCATATTTAGAAAGGGAAGGGTCATCATTAATTTTTATGACTGAAGACTTAATAAAAAGCTCAAAAGATTCACACAGCGGATTTTATTTATACAATTACCTTGATTTGCATAATATTCTAAATAAATTATCAGAACAAAATAAAAAAGTTCTTTTATTAGGGGTAAGTTTTGCTCTATTAGAATTTGCTGAAAATTACAACATCAATTATAAGGATCTGATTGTAATGGAGACAGGAGGCATGAAAGGTAAAAGAAAAGAGATTTTACGACAAGAACTTCATAGTATTCTCCAGAAAAGCTTTGGGGTAAAGCAAATCCACTCGGAGTACGGAATGACAGAACTGATGTCACAAGCATATTCTAATGGTAATGGAATATTTGAGTATCCACCTTGGATGAAAATACTTATCAGAGACCCCAACGACCCATTAAGCTTAATAGCAAAAGGAAAGACAGGAGGAATAAATGTTGTAGATTTATACAATCTATACTCTTGCTCTTTTATTGCTACTCAGGATTTGGGTAAACTTCTTGAGAACAATCGTTTTGAAATATTAGGGAGATTCGATAATTCTGATATTAGAGGATGTAACTTACTAGTATCCTGAACTCGACATAAGCTTTACTCACAGTTTTGATAATTGGATTTCTAATCGACAGGACCATAGGGCTAAAAAGCCAATAACACTGTATCTTTGCACTAAAAATCTCTCATAACATATAACTCCATGATTTTCAGCGATAGTTATAGCATACTATTAAATTTCTGTAAGATAAATCTTATATCAAACTCAAGTTATTACAATAAATTATTTCTTAAAAGCCGAAGATATATTTTTGGCTAAATCTTGGAATTCTTCGGCAGACAATGCTAACTTTTCTTTCTTAAAATCCATATCATAAATACTATTAATAGGTATTAAATGAATATGCGTATGAGGTACTTCCAAACCAATAACTGTAATTCCAATTCTTTTACATGGAACAACTGTTTCAATAGCTCTACCAACTTTTTGTGCAAAATTCCATAATTTAGCATGTAAATCCTCATCAACATCCAATATATAATCAATCTCTTGTTTAGGAATAACAAGAGTATGCCCTTTTGCCAATGGATTAATATCTAAAAAAGCATAGAACAACTCATTCTCAGCGATTTTATAAGAAGGGATTTCCCCTTTTACAATTTTAGTGAAGATAGAACTCATAATCTAACGTTCTATTTTGATTAGTTCTAATTGAAGTAGACCTGCAGGCACTTGAATTTCTGCAATATCACCAACAGATTTTCCTAAAATACCTTTCGCTATAGGAGAACCAACAGAAATCTTACCTAATTTAAAATCAGCTTCTTTTTCAGGTACGATAGTATAAACCATTTCTTTTCCTGTAGCTTTATTTACTAAAGTAACCTTTGAAAGTAATAATGCTTTTGAAGCATCAATTTTCGATTCATCCAGTAATCTTGCATTCTGAACAATTTTCTGCAATTTAGAAATTTTTAATTCTAATAAGCCCTGAGCTTCTTTAGCAGCATCATATTCTGCATTTTCTGACAAATCACCTTTATCACGTGCTTCAGCAATTTGCTTAGAAATTGATAATCTTTCTACTGTTGTAAGATGGTTAAGTTCCTCCTTTATACTAGCAAGACCTTCTTTAGAGAAAAATTGTATATCTGACATAATTAAATGTTTTAATTTTATTTAATATTGATAACAAACACAAAAAAACACAGAAAAAAAAAATTAATGTCCAGTAATAAAATTCTGAATTCACTAAAATTATTTCTGATGTAAGTCTGAAAATCGAATAAAAAATCAGAAGGCCAAAATAGTCTTCTGATTTTCACTGCAAAAGTAATAATTTTTTTTAATATACTGTTCGTGTATATTTAATATATATTATAAGTGAAGTCTAACACCCACACTATGTGTTCCTGCAAAAGGATTTGTAGTTTGATAAGCATAATCAATAGAGAAACCCGCTTCATCACCTTTCTTAAAAGGAGCTCCAATTGAAATACCGGCAGCAAATCCACTTAAAGCATTCATTCTTTGAGCTGCATCAAAAGCTCCATTTTCATAAGTATAACCAGCTCTAAGAACTAGATATTGACTCCATTTAAATTCCATCCCTAAAGAATGTTGGTCATTAGTAAAAGAATTAGAAGTAAAAGTATATGCAGGAGTTAAAGTCATTTTATCACCGATAAACAAATCGTAAGAAGCACCAATACGAATTAAAGTAGGAAGTTCAAATCCTGCTGATCTTTGTTCAACAGTCATAGCATTTGCTTGGCCTGGTACAAATCCACGAAATGTAAGTCCATCACCAGAATACTTCATATTTGGACCAACATTTTTCAAAGTTACACCAAATTTAAACTGATCACTCTTTCCGGTAACATACTGAATACCAGCATCAATAGCAACGGTGGAAGCCTTTGTAGACGAAGTAGATTCACTAACAATCTTTACAGTAATACCAGCATAAATACTATGAGAGAATGCCTTTGCATAAGATAAATTAATATTACTCTGCTTAGGAGAGAAAGTACCAATTCCACCTTCTGGTTGATCAACAGTAGTAATAGGAATATCTCCGTAAGAGAATGAAACAACAGAAAGTCCTAAAACTCCTCCATTTTCACCCAATTTCTGAGTCAAACCAAAAGCAGCTATATTTGTTCCTGTACCTTTCAACCATGTAGTATTTGAAAAAATTAATTCAGTAGAACGCGTGTGAGCGATACCAGCTACATTAAGAAATTGCGCTTCTAATCCTCTAATATTGGCAGAGTTTGAACCTCCAAGACCATTACTTCTTGCCCAAGGATTTATCAACAACTGACCAGCTCCAGCTTCACCGGCTCTATCTTTATTTCCAGCGTAAGCTTCGACAAAGACTAAGCTTAACACAAGACTCATTATCAATATTTTATATACTCTCATCATTATATGATTTATTTTGATTTTCAATATTAAAATGCATTCAAGTCAACAGGTCGCATTACGCCAAACCACTTAATTATTTTCTCTCCAATATTTGGAGCATCGATATGTATATAGTATATACCACTTGCAATTGGAATAGCAGCTGTATTTTTCAAGTCCCAATCTAAGTAAGTGTTTGATTCGTCTTTATTAAACCTCCTAACAAGAGTACCATTAGATGAATAAATACTTATAGTGCATCGTTCAGGTAGATTAGTAATTCTAACACGATTATCCAACTGGTTAGTCTCGTATGCAGAGAAAGCATAATATGGATTTGGCACTGCGCGAATTAAATCAAGAGCTGTTTCAGCTGTTATCAAATCACTTTTAATAGTAGCTATATTTCCAGTATTGAATCCATACGCAGGATAATTATTGTTAAAGTGTGTACTTTGAACAACAGTATTATTAGTACTCCAAACATCTTTCTTATAAGGATAATTAACACGTAGTCTAACTAAAGCATCATTCTGCAACCACTCTTCACCATCAATAGCCATAGGAATACCTGTCCACATAATTTCACGGTGAACTTGCATTAACTTTATACTAGTTGGATTTCCTTTTAACATATTATAAAGCCATTTACCTTTATCATATGCAGGACAACCATTAGCATCAGGAGAATGACGCAACACATAAACAAAGTGCTTTCCTCCCATCAAAACATCTCCAACAGATGTAAAGTAATTAGATGTTGGATTAAACTTCATATCTCTACCATTCTCACCAACTAACCAAGAAGACTCACCAAACATAATATTCAATCTTTCCCCGCTCTCAACACTAATTGCATAGCCTGGGAACCATCCCATACCTTCTCCGGAAATATAGTTAGGTGCGGAAGGGTCTGTTTCTTGTCCATTAGAACTTGAAGCGTAGTTTCCATCTTTATCAACAGAGGCATGTCCACGCAATTGAAACTTCTTCTTATTACCTTCACTAGCTACATTATCGTCACCTGTTTCTATTACAACACATCTAGTCCATTTACTCTTATCTGAAGTAAATACTAAGTCAATACCTTCAACATTTGCCAGATTATAAGTTTTATGGGTAGGAGTACCTGCAGGACCATTTTCATAAATTGAAGCTAAACGATATGGAGCCCATGTACCACCTATCAATTTTTCATAAATTTCATTAGGATCAAGCCATTTTGAAGGATCAGGATCATAATCATTATGGAATGTCTTATTTTTATCTTCAAGTGTACCTGATCGAATCCAGTTCAAAGCACTAGGCGTATTAGCATCTATATCAAAACCACCGTCAAAATCAGGCAAACCTCCTAACCAACGATGAGAAGAATCTTGATAGATTAAATTTGCTGAGATTAAACCATTTGTCTCTAATTCTGTTTGTCCTGCACCTTCATATTGCTGAATTTGAATACTCAATCCTTCGTCAAGTAATAATTGCTCATTACCCACAGAAATATTAGCATCACTGGTATCAATAATAATTACTCCATTTTTCTCTAAGCTCCAACGAGCAGAATTAACATCTGTACCGCTCTCAGGGAAGAATCGCAATATATAATCAGCGGCTTCAACATTTAATGGGTCAATAACTTTGACATTAACAGGGCCATGGCCATTAATATATTCAATTTTCTCAACTTGATTTTCAGCTAATATTCTAGCTTTAGTTTCAGGAGTCAACTCCAAGTCATTTCCACCATTACCTCTACCATCAAGTCTAGTTATCATAGGTCCAGAACCATATTCTGAGTTTGCAATAGTACCATCAGCTTCAGGGCTAGGAATATGAGGCATAACAGTATGAATTTTAATTGAGCCAACGGCGGATTTACGTCCAGCTAAATAAGGCTTTTTCTGTCCATTCAATCCATTTAATGTTCCAGGGTCTTGAGAATATGGTAAATAATTATTCTGTGCATATGCTATTGCCACAAAATAATACTTTTTATTATTAACTAGCTTAACATCACCAGAAGCAAATTTATCTTCTGTAATTTTAAATGAATGTCTAATTCCTTTGTTTTCAGCTTCAACTTTCAATTCAGGAATATTTCCTCCAAGTTGGTCACTATAAGTATAATTAACCAAATTACCAACTGAGTCTTTAAGGTCACATTGAGCTACTAATCTTGATTTATCAGGATCATTCAAATCTGCCAAAGAAACTTCGTCATTAGCAAGCTGATAAATTTGATATCCTTGGAAATGATAATAAGGATCATAATGAGTAGTATCATCATTCAAGGCAGAAATTGTAACATCTTCTTCTATATAATCTTCGTTAGCATTATTAGAAGACTTAATATTTTTGAGGTAAAGAATAATCTCTTTATCAAGTTCTTGTACAATCACTTCAGGAGCATCAGGGCCATCAAGTACTTTAAAACAGTTATCAAATAAAGCCTGTGCTTTATCATCAATTTTACGTAATAATTGAACTGACTCAAAAGGTCCTCCGGAAGCAGCTCTAGCCCAAGGAATACCAACAGTGATATAATTAATAGCACCAGACTCTAATGTAAATTCCCCAGCAGACTGCATAAAACGTCTATCACCGGGAGCATTATTAGATGTTTCTTCAGTCCATTTTTTAGGGCTAGGAGTTACACCACCAGTTCCCCAATCACAAAAGTCAGTTTCGTCAGGAAACATAAAATCACATTCAGGTCCACCGGTATTATGAGCATCACCACCATATGTCATTTTCGTACCATCTTTCCATATACCTCTTAAAAACTGATAATACTCAGGAGCTAATGTTGGGTCTTGTGTTGCGCTCGTACCAAAAGGAGGGTTATTATGATACACAAACTTACGCATACCAAAACGTTCGTTATCAATTATACTATCACCAAAATTAACACCATTAATACTTTCATCGCACAATTGAACACCATTAGAATCATATTTAGGATTATCAATACCATCAGCATCCATATAAGGTCCTTGGAAGAAATCCACACCTACTGCAGGAGGTTGAGCTCCATAATCTTGTGGGCGGCCCAAGCCATCGATAGCAGATCCATTGTAACAATATCCTAATCCTCTGGAAACATCACAACCCACATAATCATCATTAGCATATCCTAGATCCGTATCAACCCACTGACTAAAATAAGTATTTGTAAGTCGGAAAGTTGATCTATTAATTATCTCATAAGTATAAAAGGTCATATTGTTAATCTCATCGTTAGTAGTAAAAGCAAAAGCTTGAGCTCTTATCTCCACACCAATTGCATTACCTTTAGTTTCTGAGTGTATATTACCATTATCATTAAACACCCACCAAATAGTTTGGTCACCTTTAAGAACAGCATCTGCTAAGATACCACCTTCAGGAGTTGGAGTATAATAATAATTTCCATTAGCATCTTTTGTTGGTTTACATAAAGCATTTGTAATATCATAATAAGGATATTCACCTTGTTCCCATTCATAAACACCATTTCCATTCAAATCAACGAAAGGAGCCAAATACTGGCTTTGACCTTTTGAAACATCGCCATTTGCAGGCCAATTTTTGATAATATCAGGTACAGAGTAATCCGGATACTCAGAATTATTATATTTCAATAAAAAATTGTCAACTTGCTCACGAGTAATAACAAAAAGTTTGTCATATTCATTACACACATCAGAGGTAGTACTAGCAGTACCATCATTTGTAAGTGGGCCTGGCCAATAATCATCACCATTACCTCTATATCTTTGAAAAGCTCCTTTTAACTGGCCATTAACATCCGTACCACCAAGCCATAATGAAGCAGAGAACATTGCTGTTTTTGAAGAACCTTTTGGTATTTCATATTGGGCTGTGGTCTGCAAATCCCACCACATATCACCACCTGTATTAATACGTGCTCTTACATTGTTAAGATTAAGTTCAGTTGAGGCTTTTGCAGGCAAACAACCAGCAGCACTAGTACGTGCACTACTGCTTTTCCTTGCACTTTTTTTCTCTCCTTGTACATTTTTAGCAAAGGCAGAAGTTGTAAATAATGCAGCTATTATTATAAGTGCGAATATATTTATAAATTTCTTCATAATTGAAATATTGTTTGTTTCTTTTTAGAAGTTAAACATTATACCGAAACGAATTCTTCGAGGTAAACTGTAGTTATATGGGTTATTAATTCTAGTTGAGTATAAGTCAATAAATGATTGAGGATCGTTCTTCGCATAAATAGAAGATTGATGCTCTGCTGCTGATAAATACCCATCATCATCGGGATTACCAGTATACCTATATACACTAACTATATTTCTAGCATCCAAAACATTAAGTATTTGGAAATATACGTTCAAGTAATGTGGACTTTTCCTACTGCCTTCTTTACGTTTTAGATAAAAGTCTCTATCAATACGCATATCCATTCTAAACTGCCAAGGCAAACGAGACCCGTTAATAGAACCTTTAAGTACCGGATTATTACCGCCTAATAATGCAGAAGTAATATTACTTTGCCTACTATAAGGTACTCCACTACCACCGGTAAATACCATATTTACTCCAGTATTTTCAAGTATCCTAATAACTTTTACTTTATCGGTACCTTTTACTCTTTTAGTAATAGTTGGTCCATTATAGCTCTTACCTCTTCCATAGCGATAATCAGCAGTAACATTAATAGTGTGATTTCTATCCTGGTTAATAGGATTCAAAGTACGTAAGTTAGGTTGACCGGATGTTACCAGATTAATACCTGAAGTAGCACTAGAACCTGTTGCATTTGCAAACTGCAAAGTATAACTAACTTTCATCCAAAGATTCTTTGTACGACGAAGGTCATAAGCCAATGTAACACCTTTTACTGTACCAAAGTCGATATTATTATATGAAATATAATCAACCGGATATGCACTGGTAAAACGGTAAGCTTGTATTTGGTCTCTATTTTCTCTATAATAAGCAGAAAACTTAATAGATGAAGAGTTGGAAATTTTCTGTTGGAAACCTAATTCATAGTCAGTAGTACGCTCAGGTTTAAGATTAGGATTATTAATAATCGATGTTCCAACCTGATTTATAAAGAAATAGTTCATCATAGGGATTCTATTTCTTCCTGTTGGCCGAGAAGTTAACACATCATAATGAGCAAAGAATAGAGCCTCATCTGAGATAGGGAAAGAAAACGAAATACGAGGTGAAATTGTATTTTGAGGATCATAATCCTTAAATGCAGTAGCTGATAATTCCTTTTGATCAGGATTAACTAAATAAGGAGCTATTCCTGAAGGTGTTTCTATAGTTGTTGGGTCACTAATCTCAGTACCTTCGGAGTTAAACCAACGACTACCATCACGATAACCAAGAATTGCAGATGGGTTATTCACATCATTAACATAAACTACATAGTCGTCACCCATATTACTAGGTATAGAACCTAAATTGGGGTCATTAACTTCTTTAACAGTTTTAGCTTCGCTAAATAGGTAAGGGTCTTTAAGAACTTTCTGGTTTGCATCGAATCTATCAAAACGCAGTCCTATTGTCAAAATCAAGTCATTAACTGAGAATCTATCTTGAATATAACCAGCAACATAGATAGGCTCATAAGCACCAATAGTACGTGAATTATTTCCATTATCATCAATACCGGTAAAGAAATCTTCGAAAGCAGGTTTTCCTTGCAATTTATTTCCATAAGGGTCATATCCATAATAGAATAAATATGGGTTACCACTATTCATCAACTCATCCGGACTGAACATATCAATACTAAATGTAGAAGGATCATAACTATCCAAATCTATCCAATCTGTACCATCAACTGGCAAACCTAATTTAATTCTCAATTGTTTATCAAAATATGCTTGAGTATTGGCATCATATAATCTATTATATTCTATTGTATCTTGGAAAACACCGGCATCGTCCATAATAAGTATTGGATTAGCTTTATCTAACTGAGCAATATGTCTGTTAGTAATTCCTCTCATAAGAGTCCAAAGTCCGGCAGGATTATAACCATAACCAGTTTCTTTACGCTGCTCGTATTGAATACCAAACTGCAATTCATGATCTCCGATATCGGCAGAGCCATTAGCATTCAAGCCAAATCGAGAGTTATCAAAATAGCTATAACCATTATATGGAGTACCGGTATTATTATATAATCCATATACACTAGTAGGTAACTGACCATTAAGTAGAGCTCCTCCATTTTGAACCGTTAAGGCATTACGATAAAAATTATTATTATCATAAAGATTATAATACTGGTCGGTATAATTACTTAAGTTCGGATTAATTTCAGACCTTTGGAATTCATATAAAGTATCTCTAAAACCATTCTGAATATATACATTATTTAAACCTGTAGCAGAATCACTACCTAATTCAAAAGATTTGACAGAATGAGTAGTAAACTTACCCACATAACCATAGTTAAAAATATTATCACCATGCAAAGGGTTATAAGTTTTGGAATTGGTACGAGAATAGTCGGCTTGAATGCTATAATATACATTTTTAACTAGAGACTTACTATCCTTACCAGTAGGAAAACGTTGAGTAAATTTACCATAAACCCTCCAAGTAGTGGCATCGTTAACACCATTATTTTCCGGATTGTATAATGAATTTGCTTGACTCCATAAGTTTGCTCGTCTCCATCTAAATGAACCGCCAAAAGTAAGGTTGGTATTATCAGTAGTTCTAACATCAATTTTTCCGGCAAAGTTGGCAGACATAGACTCAGCATTTTCACGGGTATGAAGTTTTTCCATATCATCTTTATACACAAATTCCGAATTAGGGAAAGAACCAAAACCAGTTCCAGAAGGACGTACAGGATTTTTTCTTAGATAATCTAATTTATCAGCTTTAATTCTATGAGTACCTATAGAAGCTGGAGAACCATCAACTGTATAATTTCCTTCACCAGAAATAAAGAAACCTAATAGTGAAGTAGATTTGGTAGAGTCTTTTCCTTTAATTAACGGACCCTGAACGCTAAGCCCAATTAAGTTATATCCATAGCCATCTAACAAAGTAGATGTTACAGCTTCTACACCTGCGCCAAAATTACGAGATGGTCCTTTTGTTGTAATATTAATAATACCACCAGTAAGGTCACCATACATAGCAGGAGTACCACCAGTAATAACAGCCACCTGATCAATTGCAGATTGTGGCAAAGAAGAAGATCCAATAACACGTACTCCGTCAATATATGTAGCAGTACCTTCGTTACGACCACCACGCATACCTCCCATATTACCATTCTCATCGGAGAATACACCACCAACAGTAACAGCAACAGCAGTAGCAGAACGACCAGGCATTTTTGCTATCTCTTCAGAGGTCATTGTACCACCTGTAGAAGTTTGATCCTTATCTATCAATGGCACCTTATAGTCAACCACTTCAAAAACATCAAGGTTTGTAGCAGATGATTCTAATTTAATATCTAAGAATCGAATCTTATTGGCATTGATAATAACGCCCTGATACATCTTCTTTTTATATCCAACATAAGAAATTTTTACATCATACTTACCCGGTTGAATTGGCTTAATTTTGTATTTACCATCGAAATCTGTAGTTCCACCATTCACAACCTTACCACCTAGCTCAACAACAACGTTAGCAAAAGGAATTGGTTCATTGGATTCGGAATCAGTAACTTTCCCTTGTAAAGTACCAGACTGCGCCTTAGCAAAGAAAGATACAAACAAAATCATACTTGATAATAGTAACTTACGAATCATATACTTAATTTTATGTTATTTATAATTCTTGTACATTTAAAGGGCTCAAAAATAGGAAAAAATACCTTTAACTTTAACTTTATTTAACATGCATTTAATTGATAATGTACGGAGGGTTCAACACGGCATCGTATATCACTGCTTTTCTTAGGTCAAAATCAACTATTTCCAACTCTTCATTTTCCTTATTTTGATTAATTCCAAATTGCACTTTGTTATTTTTTTCGGTTTCACAAGTGATATTTTCGGTTTCGATACTTTCAATTTCTCTCCCAATAATATCGGTTTCGTGATTTTCTATATCATGTTGAATTATAGATTCTTCTCCTAACACATTATTATCTATCACTTCACTTTTTATCTCACTATCAAATTCTTTTTCACCGAAAAAATTATTAACAAAGCCTTCTATTTCTTTTTCAATATTTTCAATAGATGAAGTTTCAACCTTAGGATTAGCTTCAATATTTTGTAATTCAATTTCGTTATTTTTCTTCATGGACTTTTGGTACTGTTTGTATCCAAATATAGCGATAGCAATAAGAATAAAGATAAAATTTTCCATAATCAAAAAGGTCTAAAATTCAGCTGTATTTTCAGTTTTCAAATATACATTATAATTTAATAACATCAATATATAATTCAGATTTCGGTTTTTAATAGGCAGGGAAAGGATATTTGCTAAAATCAATATAAGATTATAATTTTATGAATATTCAATAGATATAACCTGCATTATTCATGTGAGATAAATATTTGAATATTATATGCTACTATTAATGTAAATTACAAATCTAAATTGCAATAGTCGATAGATTAATAATATGCCATAAATTGATTATACATTTATAACGAAATAAATTTATTTTTTATTCTAAAACTTCTCAAAAACCCCCATACCAAATAAAGCAAAATCATATTTAATAGGGTCTATAGGATCAAATGTTTTAAGATTGTTTGTCAGCTCTACAACTGCTTTCCAATCATTTTGCTTACGATTTAATAATCCTAATTTACGGGCAACTCTACTGCTGTGAGTATCAAGGGGGATCATTAAATCTGCAGGACTAATTATATTCCATATTCCAAAATCTACACCATATTTTGCATCTCTAACCATCCAACGAAGAAACATATTTATCCTTTTTGCTGCGGAACCTTTATCAGTATTTGCCAAATGCTTTTCACTTCGTTTTAAGTGCTTTGTTTCAACAAAAACAGATCTAAAATAAGCTATACTAGCTTTAATATCATCAGGGAATTTAGAAAATACAGTTTCCAAGCCATTATGATTTAAGTAAATATTTTGTAATGAAGCCAAAAAGAATAATGCATCATCAGAATTAAAAGTTCTATAAACAAAATTACTAAATCTACAAAAATCCTTATCTGAAGCCTGGGTAATAAAATCGTAAGGTTGATAATCCATCAATTGCATCCATAGCTGAGATTTTTTAATTATCTGAGGCCTTTGTCCCCAAGCCAATGTTGCTGCAATAAAACCTGAAATCTCAATATCTTCTTTTCTTGAGAACTGTTTAGGTATTTGAATGGGGTCT
This sequence comes from Bacteroidales bacterium, assembly GCA_027064095.1. Taxonomy (GTDB): domain Bacteria; phylum Bacteroidota; class Bacteroidia; order Bacteroidales; family UBA1556; genus UBA6267. The sequence continues at coordinate 72,435 of JAMOQI010000080.1, forward strand.
GTTTCTATAAATTTAGGATTTTGATATTCTGCTTGTTTAAAATCCAAAATTTCTTGTAATTCGTTTTTCTCCATATTAAGTCGATTTAATATATTAAACATCCTAAATTATTTAACAATTAATGTCATTTCAGAAACAGTTTGTGCAGAAAAAATTCCAATAGCATCTCCTTGTATATTTATATTTATCTTTTTGCTTACTGAATGACATCCTATATGTGAATATATAATAGTATATTTTCCTTCAGAAATTGTTAATGAAAAGAATCCATAAACATTGCTCACTGCCCCAGTAGTTAGAATCTCTTTTATCCTCAACATTGCACCTATCAAATCCACTCCCGTAGAAGCGCCTTTGTTATAACCACTAATAGTCAGCTTTTAACTATTATGCGCCGACAACGCCAAGTTACTTATCATCAAGAATATATTTTATTCTCATATAATATTTATCTTTAATCGTTTTAAGGTTCAAAAGTACATTTATTTCTCAATTTTAATACTTAATAAATATTATTTAATTTGTAAATTTGCCAACATAATTTATAACCATTTAACGAAACACTATGAGAAAGACCATTTTATTATTTAGCTTATTTGCATTGATTGGATTTTCATCATGTAACAATGAAAAAAGTACAACAAAAGCGGAGAAAAGCAAAGAAAAAGACGATGAAACATATACATTAGTGGAAGGTACTCCTATTGATATATATGCAAAAGTAAAATTAAGCGCAGACATTAGTCATTTAAGCGCAAGTGAAAAAGAAGTACTAAAACTAATGTTTCAAGCTGCTGATATAATGGAAGACATTTATTGGCAGGAGGCATACGGAAATAGAGATGCTCTTTTAGCAAAAATCAATAATGAAAATGTAAAATTATTTACAAAAATAAACTATGGGCCATGGGATAGATTAAATGGCAATAAAGCTTTTTTAAATGGTTTTGGGGAAAAGCCTGCGGGAGCAAATTTCTACCCTACCGATATAACAAAAGAAGAATTTGAAGCTTTGCAAGAACCAAACAAAAAAAGCTTATATACAGTTTTAAGAAGAGATGAAAACGGAGCATTAAAAGTAGTATGGTATCATGAAGCCTTTAAAGAAGAAGTTACAAAAGCCGCAGATTTGTTAAAGCAAGCATCGGAAAAAGCAGAGAACCCTCAGCTTAAGAACTACCTTAGCTTACGAGCTGAAGCCTTGCTTACTGACAAATACCAGGAAAGTGATATGGCTTGGATGGATATGAAAAACTCTAATATAGACTTTGTTGTTGGGCCTATTGAAAATTACGAAGACCATTTGTTTGGCTATAAAGCAGCACATGAATCATTTATCCTAATTAAAGACGTAAAATGGAGTGAGAAGCTAAAATATTACGCTCAGTTTTTACCACAGATGCAAAAAGAATTGCCTGTTGATGCTAAATACAAAGCTGAAACTCCAGGCTCTGATGTTGACCTAAATGCCTATGATGTAGTTTATTATGCCGGAGACTGTAATGCAGGAAGCAAAACTATTGCCATAAATCTACCAAATGATGAGGAGGTTCAATTACAAAAAGGATCACGGAAGTTACAACTAAAGAATGCTATGAGAGCTAAATTTGATAAAATTCTTATTCCTATCTCTAAAATATTGATTGATAAAGAACAACGTTCTCATATACAATTTGATGCTTTTTTTGCTAATACTATGTTCCATGAAGTATCTCATGGAATGGGAATAAAAAACACCATTACCGGTAATGGAACTTGTCGTACTGCATTAAAAGAACAATATTCAGCCTTAGAAGAAGGGAAAGCTGATATTTTAGGTCTATATTTAGTTACTAAATTAGCTAATATGGGAGAACTTGGAAAAGTTGACCTTAAAGATAATTATGTAACTTTTATGGCAAGTATATTCAGAAGTATAAGATTTGGAGCTGCAAGTGCTCATGGAAAAGCTAATTTAATAAGGTTTAATTACTTCCTTGAAAGAGGAGCGTTTACAAGATTAGAAGACGGAACATATCATGTAAATATTAAAAAGATGAAGGAAGCAAGTACAGCCTTAACCCAAGATATACTTAAGTTGCAAGGAGATGGTGATTATGAAGTTGCCAAAGCTTTTGTTGATAAATGGGCAGTAGTTACTCCTAAGTTAAAAGAAGATTTAAAACGTCTTGCAGATGCTAATATTCCTAAGGATATTTATTATGAGCAAGGGCCTCAAGTATTGGGCTTATAATGTAGAATTTTTATTCACCTAAGCTCGACATAAGCTATTAGCTTAATGTTATAAAAATCTTATATCAAACTTTGGTTATTAAAAAAAGAGGGCTGCAAATTTAACTTGCAGCCCTCTTTAGTATTATTAACACGAGTTAATATTAATCAGGTAATTCTTCTAATGTTCTAAACGCAATATAAGCTAAATTTCCCATTCCGCGATAAAGAGCGTCTTCATCAATATCGAAAGTTGCAGTATGAAGATTTGTAATATCCTTACCTCTTATTTTGGTTCCTATTCTAAAAAATGAGCTAGGCACTTTATGAGCGTAATAGGCAAAATCTTCTGCAGTCATTCTCATATCCAACTCTTCTACCTTACGCTGTCCCAGATATTCTTTAGAAAATAGCTTTAAATTCTCTGTTAGTGTAGGGTCATTAACTACAAAAGGATATCCAGGAACTATATTAACTTCACAACTTCCACCCATACTTTGTGCAAGTTCTTCAGCTAACTTAGTAATTTTCGCCTTTGCCTTTTCTCTCCACTCTTCATTGAAAGTCCGTAATATTCCTGATAACTTTACTTCATCAGGAATTACATTTGTTTGTCCTTCGGCAATAAATCTCCCAAAAGACACTACTGTTGGAACTGTAGGAGGAGCAATTCTACTCACAACTTGTTGCATTGTAACCACAATATGACTAGCAATAAGAACCGGATCAATATTCAAATCGGGAGTTGCACCATGACCACCTTTACCTTTAACCGTTAAATAAATTTCATCAGTAGAAGCCATATACATCCCGGACCTATAACCAACTTTACCTGAATTCATAGTCGGCAGAACATGTTGACCAATTACATGCCGTACATGAGGATTCTCAAGTACACCAGCCTCTATCATAGCCTTAGCACCACCAGGAAGGACCTCCTCAGATGGCTGAAAAATCAGCTTAATACTACCATCCAAATCGGCACGAATATCATTCAATATTCTAGCAGCTACAAGCAACATAGCAGAATGAGCATCATGACCACAAGCATGCATTATTCCCTCATTTTTTGACTTATAAGGCACTGCGTTTAATTCCGTAATTGGTAAAGCATCCATATCAGCTCTTAATGCGATAACTTTATCTTTTTTCTTTCCTTCAATAAAACCAACAACGCCAGTTTTAGCAACATTCTTCTCATAAGGAATACCATATTGCTCTAATTTTGATGCAATAAAATCTGCTGTATGGTGTTCTTGAAAAGCTAGCTCGGGATTGGCATGTAAATGCCTTCTAATTGCTACTACTTCGCTATGATATAAACGGCAATGCTGCTCAATTCTTTGTCTTAATATAGATGCCATATTTTCTTATAATATTTTATGTTTATAGTCTGTTCTAATCAAAATCAGTAAACCTTTAGGCTTAATCCGAAATACAAATATATCTTAATAACTAATCTCCTAAATTTACATTTTACAAATCAAATATTACTTATCAAAAAACATTTTCACTCCTATGAGAATAATAAAAACCGCAAAAGATTTTTTCACCATTGACTGAGAGATACTTAAAGCCAATTTAGACCCCAAATAGCCACCCACTACAAAGAAAATTGCTAATATCAATGCATATTTCCAATTAATATAACCATCTTTATAGTAGTTAATTGCAGCTAAAATTCCTATTGGAGGAATCATCATTGCAAGGCTTGTACCTTGAGCTTCGAATTGGCTCATGCCAAGCAGCATAATCAATGCAGGAATAATTATTACACCTCCACCTACACCAGCAAAGCCACTCAATATACCAGCAGCCAAACCTATTAATACTAATATTAACACTGTAGTTATACTCATTCTCATATATTTAAAATTTTACAACTTAACTTCGTTTATGCTATTTATTATAAGTTACAAACTTACACACCATTACATTTTGACAAGTGGGTGAAATCATCTAATTAAGGTCAATACTTGCTTTATTAATAATCTATTATTAAAAGAATGATATCAAAAGAATAATAAATACTTATTGTGTAAAACAAATAATACCATTGCTTTTTTACATCACTCTCGCAAAAACTACGAATAATATATATCTAAAAATCCATTCCCAAAGAAAAATAAAAAACGGATTTTTTATGAACTTCTGAATTTTCTACTCCCCATGCCCAATCAGCTCTCATATAATAACCGAAAACTTGAGATCTAATCCCAAAACCATATCCAGCTACAAGAGGATCATCTTGATTTATAATTGTAATAAGTATAGGTTGTCTGTAAACTTCTTTCTTAAATAATGAATTATTATCGGAATAAGGGTTAATTCCCGTCCAGGCAGTACCAACATCTAAGAAACCAACAAACATTAAATTATTCCAAAACTGGGACTTAACCGGAGTTTTACTAAAAAACTGAAACGGAGGGAAACGCAACTCTGTATTCCACAATAAAAAGTTGTTGCCATTTCTAATATTTTGATAGAAACCACGCATATTAGTCGCCAAAGTTTGGTAAGCAAAAGGCTGTTCTTGATCTACCTGTATATTTGTATTAAACTTTGCATTCATCCAGTTGTCAACACCACCCATATAATAAATAAGCCTATTACTCCCCATGGAAGTACTTCCGGCAAACCTATTTGCCCACACAAAAGTTTTATAAATTTTGATATATTTTCTAAAGTCAAAACCAAATACAAACATATTTTTATCTAAATATTCTATTGGTTGATAATATTCTCCAAAAATCTTATAACGTGTTCCATACAGAATGTTAACGCCTCCTTTTCTAGACTTATCGTAAACATATTCCAATTTCAAAATAACATTATTGAGCATAACATCAGGCTTAATCAATGTTTTTGAATCTGTTGCTCTAGCAACACCATTGTCATTTCTGAGAGTAATGGTAGTTCTAAAGCCTCTGATATTATCTAAAGGCATTCCTACTTTTACAAAAAACTCATGTATATAATGAGTTGTTAATGTATAATCCGGATTGATTTCATCAATAACATTACGGTGAAATGTATAATCCAAATCAAAACGATTCTTATAATTTGAAAATGTTAAGAAGTATTCATTATTTTGTAAAGTAGGCGATAACTTAACACCACCAACTAATCGATAGTCTTCCAATAAATCCATTACACCGAGTTTAATAAACGCATTAAAGCCATTATTTATGTATATGGGGTAAACCGGATTAGTAAATGGTTGATATGAATAATTCATATAACTAAAGTCAATTTGCGACACTATTTGTGAAACATTATATTCTACATTATAGGGGTGTGAGTTATATGCAGCTTTAATTTTGTCAGCGGGGCCACGTTCTTTGGCAGCTTTTAATGCTGCTTCTGCACCTTCATCTTTTACCGTTCCACCAAAATCATAATTATTAATATCAATATTTGATTTTTTCTTTTTAGGCTTAATATCATTATAAGTTACTGCTCTAAAATGTTTTTTATTGCTTGGATTAATTATTACAGTACTATTATTAGTTTCATTACTAACACTATCAAGTGCCATAGCCTTAAGTCTTGCTTTACGCAATGATTCGTACCGTAATGTTTGAAGACGTTTTTCAAGTATTTGCCTTGACATAAAAGCTGTCTTCACTAAATTTACTCTTTCATAGTCATCGTACTCCGGCAAATCATGAAGGAATATCCTGTATTTACCATTAACTCTAACTATTTC
>JAMOQI010000081.1 GCA_027064095.1 Bacteroidales bacterium
CTAAATAAATTTTTATGCTATTATAAAAAAAAAGGTTATATATGAAAATAATTTCTTTAGGTTTGTTGTGTACTGCTTTGTTATTTAATGGTTGTGGAAGTGATGATGAAAATAAAACTGATGTAAAGAATGAGATTATTTCGAATATTGGAAATAATTTAAACGGACTAGGATATTATGGAGCTGGAGTTAAATTCGGAAATCATGATATTGTTGGTAGATTTAAACATTATCAAATATCAGAAGATGGAGATGTTTTAAATAATTATTCTTTTGTTCCTATGGAATATACTTTGGATGGAATTTCTAAGATGTCTATAAATAATAACAATAGCTATGTTGATGTTGGGATATATGGAGTTAATGATGATGGTAATATACTTTATGATTATTCATATATTTTAGACTCTACTATAGAATATTCATATATTGGACAAATTGATATTCCAGGGGAAAAACAAAGTTGTTTAAAAATTCATACTATTTATAATGGTAATGATGTGTTTGATGCAAGATGTTATCTTGAATAGAATATTACCTTAGATAAATATTGGTTATTTCTTCTCTACTGTGACCCATGGCTTCTGACACTTCTTGCTTTGTATCTCCTTGTTTTATTCTATTTTGAGCATACGAGTGTCGTATTCCATGGGTGCCTGAATATTTCTGACCTGTTGCTTCTATTTCTTTCTGCAAATCTCTTGAATAAGTGCGATTATTTATTATATATTTGCCCTCTACGGAATTATTTCTTATTTTGATAGCAAGTGTGCGAGTAAGCTCCTTTTCACTCCATTTACCACCTTTTTCTTGATATTCTAGTGTGTTTCCATTGAGCTGTCTATAGATGTTAATGTGTGTACTTGCTGAAACTCTTAATCCGTAATCTCTTTGTAACTCAAAGGCTGGTTGGCTTCGTTCTGGTAGTTGTATCTTGTCGAGATTCTTATAACTTCGTGTTCCTAGTTCTTGCTTTGGTAGTTCTGCTCTAAACTCTGTTCTAAGCTCTTTTACTTCACTTCGTTGAATGTTTAGAAAGTCTGAGACTTTATTAATATTACTCAGGTAGTTTGATGCTGTGGAATATGAGACTTCTTTTGAATGTATCCAGTCCTTTACCACTATTACATTAATTTTGCTTATATTTTTGATTTGATGTTCTGCTTTCGCAAACTTTGCTAAGTTGGTCAGTTCCCCTCGGATGTTATCAAGTGATTTATATGAGTGAACTAAATTTGAAACATTGTGTCCACTTTCAGCTTTTAAACCACTTGTGTTACGGCTTTCTAGCTTTGATTTTCCAATACCATTGATCTTTTTGATAATATTGGAAACTTGATAATTTATACTTCCTGCTCTTGCCATGGCTCAACTCTTCCTAATATTTTTGAAAATTTAGCAGCAAGTGTCATAGCTTCAAATTGGTCAAAATATAATTTATATGAATAATTTTTAAAATGAATGCTGATATATTTCTTTCTGTCTTTTTGTGTAAATTTTGCAAAGAATTTATTGAATTTATATTCTTTTTCGATGTCAAGTTTGTTTCCAGCATGAGCTTTTAAAATCTCAACAAAATCTATAAAATCGAATAGGTTATCAATTACTTTATAATACTCGCCTTCTTTTTTGTCAAGTAAATCTAAGGCATCAAATATTGTGATTTCTTTGGTTTTATTTTCCCATTCAAAATTTGTAGTTTTTCCTCTTTCAATTTTTTGAGGAGCGGCAATTTTTTCTTCTAATAGAACTGTTTTTTGTTCTGAATAAACTATAAAATCATTAAATTTAAACTTCATTTTTTAGCTTCTTTATTTGCATTTCTTTTCGACTAATGACTGCATCTCTTTCTTTAATTTTTTTATTTCTTTCTTCAATTTTTTCATCACATTTTTTCATAGCTTGATATAGGGCAAATTGCTTTTTGATTATTTGATCTTGGCTTTCAATTATTTGATGAGAAAATTCCTCATGTTTAGAAATTTTCTCATCAATATGATAATTGAAACTTTCTATCATCTTATCAAATTTTTCTATTTCATCTTTTTTTAAATCATCAAATAATTCTGCTGTTTCTCTATTGAATTTCATTCTAATATTTAAAAAATCTTGCATCAAAACTTCACTATAATTTCTCTTCTTAAGGATATAAAAAAGTAAGATTGCAATAATTATTAGAAGCATAATTGCAACATAGTTAGTGAATAGTATAGACACTTCATTGAGGAATATTTCAAACATTAGAATCCTTGATTATTTTTGCTATTGTTGATTTTGAAAGTTTGGTTTTCAAAATTGTATGAGCAACCTTTTTGTTAATAATTTCGGTCACTTCACGAATTGATTTATCTTTTGAAAGCTCTATGATTTCTTCCTTGTATCTTAGTTGAGCCATCTTTTTGGCATGATTTGGGCTTATTTTTTGCATGTCCAAATTTTACCAAAACAAAGTTAATGATTAAAGTCCTGTTTATAGGTTCTGTTAGGTGGCACAGCCGTGTCCACCTGACGGAACTTGGCTTGACAATTTCTACTGAAAAGGGTAAAATTTCAACTTATAATTTATTTTTTTTGTGTTTTCGTATTACTTAGTCCATGCCGCTTAAAGGCTTTGTTTTTCCCCTGTTGGTTTTACATTATTTTCGAGAGAAGATATTTAAAAAAACTGCTGTTTGAGATTAATGTTAATTTATTTTTCGTTCGTTTTTTCGGAGTGGTTTTTCGCATTAAACTGCATTATTGAGGGCTTTTGACATTGTGTCAATTTTCCGTATATTATATAGTTGACTATATAGTAAAATTCAAAGTTATGCTTCTTTAAAAAGCTGTTTGATTGCTTAACAAATTTGTATTTATAAGGATTTAACATAGGTATAATAGAAAGCTTACAAAAGAAAATAGATCAAGTTGCTGATAAAGTCAGACATTTAAGATATATTATTATAGTCCTGATGTCTGGAATCATAGGGGTTGTCTTTGGTATTTCTCAAGATAAAGTAAAAGATGATTTAATTGTTGATACTCTTCTAATTCTAGGTACAATTGTAGTTATTATAATTGGATTTTTAATTAAAAATGAAGAAAGAAAAAGAGACATATTGATTGATAAATTAGAAAAACAAGGAAAGGATTAAATATGAGTTTTGCTGTTGCTTTTGCTCTATTTGGAGTGTTTGGAACATTGTTCTATACTCTTTATGATGAGTTTAGGTTTATAAACACTATTGAAGATAAGTGATGGAATATTCCCCTTATTTAATGCTTGGTATTATTGCTGTTGTTTTAAATAAAATATGATACAATCTTCTTAGAAAGATTATTTAAGGAAAAATGATGAAAATAAAAAATAGTGCAGTTGTGCTTTTAATTTCTTGTACGATGTTCGTAGGTTGTTCTGTTACACCACATGTAAATATTACTGATAGTGATGTAGTTACAATAGATTCTACAAATGTAGATTTTTCTAAAGAAATGAAAAAACATACTCTATGTACAAATCCAAGAAGTTTAGATGGGGAATTAACGATAATGAAAGCAGCAAAAGAAGGTGGTATTAGTAAAGTAAAATATGTTACTAAAGAAAACCGTTTTGAAACAGTGAAAAAACCGTTTTCTCTTAAAACAATATTCACAAAGAAATGTATTACTGTTTACGGAGAGTAATATAAAGGGACAGTAATTAATGTAATGGGTTTATACTCATTACAAGTTCTATTAAAATAACTTATTTAATTTATTGTCTTTTGCAAGACTATACAACCATTCCCAAATCTTTTGCGATTCTTTAGCATTATAATTTTTAGTTTTATTGTCTTTTGTAATTAAATACAAATTGCATTTTGAATCTATCTTGATATTACCTTCTATAGTGGTAATAATAGTTGGATATACTTCATTAGAAACATCTGGTTTACAAGTGTGCCTTATATGCTTAATAAAGCTTTGTAGGCTAATTAATACATTATTTGAACCTTTATTATTGTTCTCAACCTTGATTATTAATCTCACGACTTTTTTACCTAGTTTTTGTTCTTCGTAAGTGAACTTAATATCTGTTTTTGCTTTGAATTGTTTAATTGCTTTTTCTATGATTTGTCTTTTAATATCGTTATATCTGTAACCATCAGAAATTTTAAAAGTATCTCTTAACCAATCTATCTCAATTTCGAAAGTAAAGCTTTTAGGGGTCTTTTTGTGCTGTTTTTTGTATTGTGCTTTATACTCATTGAATCGCATTAAAAAGTATTCATATAGCCGTGGTGTGTAGTCACCATTTAGAGATAAAATATTGACAATATGATACTCTGTAAAGTTACTCTTTAGTTCTAATAAATAAGGCTTCAGATATTTATGTACTTCCATTATAATATATCCTTCCATCTTCTCTATATCAACATAACTACACCAATTAAATAGTTTTCCATCAATCCAAAATGGGTTTCTCATTAACTCCTCAGAACACTCTTTTATAGCTTCTGTGTTATTTGATTTACTGTTGATATGACTAAGAAAATCTTTAATATTCATAGCATACTCTTGGAACTCTGTATCATCAGTTCTTAACATACCAATTAACATTGCTAATAACTTTTGAGCATTTTGAGATAAATTTCCTTTACATTCTATAAGTTGATTTGCTTTTACAATTTTGTTGTTTTTATTTTTTTGAACATCAATTATATTCATTACTATATCCCTTTCTTAAGTATCGTATTATATCACTACTATACTTAAGAAAATATTATCGTAGTCACTCCCAAATTTATCGTAATAGCTCCCAAATTTATCGTAATAGCTCCCAAATTTATCGTAATAGATTTCACGAAACCCCTATTTTTAGGGGTGTATAGCCTGTTTACAAAAGTCTAGTTTATAAGCTTTATATAAAAGACTAGAAAAAGGGTCTTGAAAATCCGAGATTTTCGCTTTGTTTTTTATCGCCTTTCGGCTCTATTTAAAATGGGTCTTGATTTTTCTCCTATGGTCGAAAATCGCTTTTGAGAATTAAGAGCCAAGAGCGAACTAATAGGCGAGGTAAACCTCATAGCTGATGACCATAAGCATTGGTTTTAGTTGGTTGCCTTTGACACTGGCTAAGTACAGCAGTTGTTGAGGGGTAACGGCTAACGCCTCTATCTGCGATGCTTGGTGCTAATATGCTCATATTTGCTGACTAAAGCATTTTCATTTTTTCAGTAGTTTTTGACCAAATTTGACTTTTAAAAAGCTAGAAGCAAGATTTGACTATAAATCTGATGTTTTCTAAGTTCAGCATTTGTTCAGTAGCTTTTAAATGTCGATAATAATCAAAATAAAGGCTATATTTAGCTTTAAAAGCTTTTTTTGGTGGTTTGGTGTAGGTTAGATGGATAAAAGACCATCTCGTCCAAATATGAGCCGTTTTATAAATTTACACTTTTTGTGATTTTGACTTAAAAATGCTAGAATATCATCACAATATCTAAAACTTGATTAAATATAAATTATTTATATTAATATATTTATTTAAGTTTATCTCTCATCATTTCAATTCTTAATATTTTAAATTAGTTCAAATCTGTAAGTTTAAATTAATAATAAAATCAAGCTGTTTTCTTTCTCTTTTTTATCAAAATAACTTACTAAATTTATATGATATTTAAGCATTTTATAAGTGTCTAAATACCTATTTGATGGAACTTGACACTAGAATAGTGCTATTTATAAATATCATTGCTATATTATAAATAATTATAAAACTATGCTTAATTTATAGATAAATATCATAATGTAATTATAGTAATTCTCATCTAAATTAATAAATGATTAAGCAATAGTTAGTATTAAATATATATTTATGGTTTAAGTTTAGCAGAATAATGCTTTAACCTTAAAGAGTTGCTGAATATTAACAAATCTCATCTTCTAAAATATAGGATTAAAAGTCATTTTAAAAGCTGTTTTAGGGGCTTTTTAGACTCATTACTTACTAAAATAAAGGGTGATGATTTTTTCTCGTGTTGGGCTTTATTTGTAAAAAAGTGTGATTCTAAATAAATTTTTATGCTATTATAAAAAAAAAGGTTATATATGAAAAT
>JAMOQI010000082.1 GCA_027064095.1 Bacteroidales bacterium
TGTTTTAGCTTTCTTTTTTAAAATTTACCCAATATTCGTCTAACGTATTTTTCATATCTTTTCTAAGCATTAGAATGCCAAAAAGGTTAGGAATCGTCATAAATGCTATTGCAATTCCTGAGAATGTCCATACAATAGTTGTGTCGGTAAATGACGCTACAAAGAAACCTATAACATATATTATTCTATACCAAATTACATATTTTACTCCAAATAGGTAAGTTACAGCTCTTCCTCCATAATAAGACCATGCTATAGCAGTAGAAAATGCAAATAACAAAAGTCCTATGGTAATAATATATTCACCATAGTCTCCAATTAAACTACGTTTAAAAGCTTTAATAGTTAATGGAGCACTATTTAGCAAACTCTTTCCTGAAATAATAAATCTCTGATCCTTGATGTCGCCATCTTTTATCGGAATTATTCCGGTATATTTTTTGCCATTAAGTTTTACAGTAATATTCTCTGCAATTGATCTTGAATGAATTATGCTTAAATTATTTGTAATATGACCATTGTTTACATTCAAATTACCAGTATATAAAGGAATGCTTTTTTTATTTATTGAATATAAATGCAGATCTTCTGCATCTTTAGTATTTTTTACATCATAGGTGCGTTCTAACACTTTTATACTTGCATATTGAAATTGATTATCAAATTTCTCATTCCATACTCCAGATGATATTAATGCCATTCCTGTTAGTGAACAAATAACAATTGTATCAATAAAAGGCTCTAATATTGCCACCATTCCTTCAGAAATAGGTTCATGAGTTTTTGCTGCTGCATGAGCAATTGGTGCAGAACCTTGTCCTGCTTCATTAGAAAAAAGACCTCTATTAACACCTCTATTAAAAGCAAAAGCAAAACTTGCCCCTAGAAATCCTCCGGTAGCTGATGTGCCATTTATTACATCACCAAAAACAGCTTCTAATGATGGAATTATATTGTCCCAATTAAAAATTAGTACAGCAAAGACTCCTATAAGATAAATAAACGCCATACCGGGTACTAATTTGTCAGTAACCTTTACTATTCTTTTAATTCCACCAATAATTACAATGCCTAGTAAAATAGCAAGTACTAATCCTGTTATCCAGTTGTCTATTCCAAAAGTACTTTTTACAGAATTGCTAATACTGTTAATCTGTGGCATATTACCGGTACCAAATGATGAAATGATAGTAGCAAAAGCAAAAATAGCTGCTAACCATTTCATGTTAAGTTTGTTCTTCATATAATACATTGGCCCACCTGCAATTGAACCATCGCTGGCTTTTTCTCTATACTTGTGGGAAAGACTTACTTCAACAAATTTTGTAGTCATTCCTAAGAATGCAGTTACTATCATCCAAAATAAGGCAGAGGGGCCGCCTAAATGTATTGCTAATGCTACTCCTGCAATATTCCCTGTTCCAACGGTGCCCGATAATGCTGTGGATAGTGCTTGGAAATGGGATGCATCTCCTTGGTCTGTGCTTTTGTCGTATTTTCCTGTTAGTATTCTAATTGCATGCCTGAAATACCTTATTTGTGGGAATTTTAAATATATTGTAAAAAATAAACCTGTTCCTAAAAGTGCAAAAACAAACCATGTTGAACCTCCAATGTATGAGTCTATAGATTGTAAAAAATCATTTATTTTTTGCATAATATCTATTTTAAATGTTTTATCTATTAGAACAACTTATACATTTTCTGTTTTCCGGCATTATTAGAATTCTTCCCATGGGTATTTCAGTACCACATACCATGCATTTACCAAAATTTTTATTATTAATATTGTCTAATGCTGCTTTAAGTCCTTCATATTGTATAAGCTTCTTTTTAAGTGCAATATCATTAATGCTTTTATTGTTGATAGCATCCATTCTGCTAACTCTACCTATTGCACAGTCCGGTTCAATAGGTTTACATAATTCTTTAAGCTCAATTATTTGTTCTTTAACTATATTAAGTCGTTTATTAATTTCTATTAAAAGATTTGATTTTTCCTGTGAATTCATATTTGGCGAAGATAAAAAAATATATTTCAGAAAATAAAAAAAGCTACCAGTGCAATAATATTAATTATTTAGCATAGGTAGCCTTTAAAAATAATGTTGTTTTACTTATATTTTATCCATTTCAACAGTGAAATGCCTCATTATAGGAGCCTCTGAAACTATCTTAAGTCCATGTTTAATTTCATTTCTTCTGGCATAGACATTTCCTAAAGCAGCAGCTACATATTCCATATGGTTATTGGTATATGTACGTCGTGGAATTGCTAGTCGTAATAGCTCTAATTTTGGGTATCTGTTAATTCTAGTTTCAGGATCCCGATCCGCCAAGAGAGTTCCAATTTCAACACCTCTAACACCACCTTCTATATATAATTCAATAGCAAGAGTTTGAGCTATATATTCTTCTTTAGGTAAGTTAGGTAGAAATCTTTTAGCATCTACAAAAATTGCATGTCCGCCAAAAGGTTGCTGCACTGGTATGCCATATTCAACGAGTTTTTTGCCCAAAAAAGCAACTTGTTCAATTCTTGACTCCAAAACATCAAATTCAGTTCCTTCGTATAGCCCTTGTGCTAGAGCATTCATGTCTCTTCCCGACATTCCTCCATAAGTAATAAATCCCTCAAACATAATATTAAAGACGCTAGCTTCCTGGAAAAGTTTCTTTGATCGCATTCCAATAAAGCCTCCCATATTCACTATTGCATCTTTCTTAGAACTCATGGTCATAGCATCAGCATTCTTAAATATTTCTGTCACTATTTCCTTAATGCTCATATCTTTAAATTCTTCTTCTCGAGTTTTGATAAAATAAGCATTTTCTGCAAAACGTGCAGAGTCAAAAACTACAATTTTATTGTATTTGTCAGCTAAAGCGCGTACTTCTCTAAGGTTTTTAAGAGATACTGGTTGACCTCCAGCATTATTATTAGTGATCGTCATTGTAATAAAAGGAACATTATCTTTATGTTCTTTTAATACATTTTCTAATTTTTCCAGATTTACATTTCCTTTAAAAGGATGATTTATAGTGGTGTCAAAAGCTTCATCAATGGTACAATCAACAGACTTCGCTTTTCTAAATTCTATATGTCCTTTGGTTGTGTCAAAATGCGAATTGCCTGGTATGACATTCCCTTCTTTAACAAGCACGGAGAAAAGTACATTCTCAGCTGCTCTACCTTGATGAGTTGGTAAGAAATAATCAAATCCTAAAATCTCTTTTATGGCATTTTTTAATTTATAATAAGAACTAGCACCTGCGTAACTTTCGTCACCTATCATCATTTCTGACCATTGTTTGTCACTCATAGATCCTGTGCCAGAGTCTGTTAATAGATCAACGAAAACGTGTTCACTCTTTAAATTAAATAAATTATATTTTGCTTCTTTAATCCAATTTAATCTTTCTTCTTTAGTGCTACGATGGATTCGTTCAATCATTTTAATTTTATAGCTTTCTGCATAAGGAAGTTTCATATTGTTAATCTTTTATTGTGCTTATTGAAAAATTGTATTTATAATACCTCTACATATATATTAAGAGTGGTATTTGAAAAGCTAAAATAGCAAAAGCTATTTATATATTATAAATATTCATCGCGATTTTTAATATTGCGGAATATGGATTTCTTGTAGATGCTTTTTAAACTAAATTCCATAAGTAATCATATTAATGCCACAAATATAGTAATTTTTTTTTAGGCATTGTGATGTTTCATTTAGTATTTTTAATTGTTTTTAGTAGAAAAATATTGTTTTATTGTCATCTTCAAGATTTACATTTATTTATAATGAACGTATTTATAATTTATTTAAATGATTTTGATAATAATGTTTTACTTATAGTTAGTATATATAACTTTGTAAGTTGAAAAATTTTAAATAATAGATATGAATGAAAAACAGTTAAGCAAAAAGGATAAATTAGTATTAAGTTTTGAATTTATGCAACGAACAATGGTGCATTATGCTATGTGGTATGCACAGGTTCGTGAGGAGTTTGGATTAGAACGTGCATCTGAGATTATGGAAGAAGCTTGGTCAAAAAGCTATTCTATACAGTTGAAGAGACTTTCTAAAGTTTTGGATTTTGAAATTGAAGATGGTTTGCCAAAAGCTTTATTGGATTTGTCTGAAGAGAAAGTTGACCAATTAAGAGAGGCTGTTGCAGTAAACTGGCTTGCAAATGATGGGGTATGGTTTCAGGCTGTTGAGTTTACCGAAGGAATGTTTCTTGCAAAGAAGTGTAATGATGCTGCGTGGGGGCAATTCTCACCTTATGAGGCTGTTAGGATAAAACGGCTGCTTGACCTTCCTGAATATCCTGGTATTAGTGGATTAAAGCGTGCGATGGAACTTAGACTTTATGGAACGGTAAATGTGCAATCTTTTGGAAATGAAACTGAGAGGAGTATAGACTTTTACATGAACAATTGTCGAGTGCAGGCTGCTCGTAAACGCAAAGGACTTGATGATTATCCTTGTAAATCCGGCGGAATTATTGAATATTCTACTTTTGCAGCTACTATTGATGCTAGAATTAAAACTAAGGTTATTAGTTGTCCTCCAGATAAACATCCTGATGAGTGGTATTGTGGTTGGCATTTTTATATTGAAGAATAATAATAGGCTTGTTGCTATTAGTTATAGCAAATATTTTGATAATCAGAACGTTGTCATATCATATTGAGAATAGCTGGTCTGATATATTAGAGCTGTAATTTTGTAAAGGATTATTTTTTTATAAATAAAAAATATGATATATAAATTATTGTATTACAGTATTGTAGGTGTGTAATTTGTTACATTATAAAAAATAATGAATTTTCAACCAAAGTATACTAACTTCTCTGTCGTCTATTAAAGAGAAAGCAAATTAGGTTCTTTTAAAATCGTTATTTTTTTCAATTTTTGTAGATTTAGGTGTTTTATTTTTTTGTTTTACTAAAATTGACTTGAATCTTACCGTAAGGTGGGTTTAGAAAAAACTACGTGATTTTTTTCTTATTGTGTGTGTATTGAACAAATAGCAACTTAATTTGATTTTTCGTTTTAAAATTAAAAACCTGTAGATTCCCATTCTACAGGTTTTTTTTATGTTAAAACTGAAATTGTTTTATATGTTTAAAATTAGTTTTATTCTATTTATTTAAATATTCTATTACATTTAGAGCAGCATTTGTTCCATCAGCAACAGCTGTTGTAATTTGGCGGTAACGTTTTACAATGCTATCACCAGCAGCGAATACACCACTAATATTAGTTTCGTAATTGTTATTTACAATTATTTCTTTCCATTTATTTAGTTCTACAAGACCTTCTATTTTTTCAGTATTTGGTACATATCCAATAAAAATAAATACACCATCAATTTTTTTCTCGAATCGTTCCTTTGTTTTTTGGTTTTCAATAATTACTTTTTCGAGACTTTGATCTCCAATAAATTCTATGATTTTTGATTCTAAAATATAATCTATTTTAGGATTAGCTTCCATTTCATCAATAGCACGTTGGAAACCTTGCCATTCCTTAAATTGATGAACAATGGTTACTTTACTAGCATATTTTGTAAGAGAAACAGCTTCTTCTAATGCAGAATTTCCTCCACCGACTACAATAATTTCTCTATCCTGAAAGAAATCGCCATCACAGGTTGCACAGTAAGATATTCCTCTTCCTGCAAAAGTGTCTTCCCCTTTGGCTCCAATTTTTCTACTTTTACCGCCGGTAGCTAAGATTATAGTTTTAGCCTTAAAGCAATCACCATTGTTTATACATATTTCTTTTATTTCTCCAGCAATATTATAATCTTTGATTTTGGTATTAGTTTTTATTTCACAACCAAATTTTTCAGCTTGCTTTTTCATTGTCATTGATAACATATACCCACTGATGCTCTCAAACCCTGGATAATTGGCTACTTCATGAGTTAGAGCTATTTGTCCTCCTGCCATACCACTGTCTATTATTAGGACAGTTTGCTTTGCTCTTGAAAGATAAATTCCTGCTGTTAATCCTGCAGGTCCTGCACCAATTATTATGCTATCGTATATTTTTGTTTCCATAAGTTTAAATTATAATATTTTCAAAAAAAACTACCAGCATAAAATAATACCGGTAGTCTTGATAAAACAGCAATTATTTGCCAAACTCAGAATCAAGGATGTCTATAATCTGATCTAAGTTTTGAATACTTGATGTAGCTTTTACGATTTTTCCATTTTTATAGTACATTGTAAATGGTAATCCCATAAACCCTCTACATTCTGGTGCATTTCTAATAATGGCAGCTTCAGGATGATCAAAAAGCATATCTGCAAATTTTACATTGTCATATTTGCCACTTTTTTCTAAGTCTTCCATTATGTCATATACGGGTACGCACATAGGACCCATACGACCACAACATATCATTACATTTTCGTTTTCTTCAATTAGTTTCTTAACATCAGCTTCGGATGTAAGATGCTGTAAATTAGTTTGTAAAGTCATATTAATATTAATTAAAATTTATAATTTATCGCTTTAATAGCACCGATATAGCATTTTCTGTGCCATTATTTTATTAAATATTACCCAAAAATGTTATGTAAATTATATTATAGTAATAAGGTTTATTGCTTATATATCATATTAACAGATAATTATATTTTTTATATTGCTAATGAGTTTTTGAAATTATATTTTAGAATATTTAGTAATAACATTATTTATGTGTCAGTCTGTCATTATTTCTTTTTTATCTCCTAATTTTATGTTTGTTTAAATATCGATGATATGCATTTGCATAATTAATATGTTGCCGATGATTTGTTGAGAATACATGAGTCCCTGAATTATCTGCTTTGGCACAGAAATAATAATATTTATGTTTTTCTGCATTCAAAACTCTATCAATGGTTGTAGGATTAGGCATGCAAATTGGTCCTGGTGGTAGTCCTGCATAAATATAGGTATTATAGGGAGAGTCAATTTTTAAATAATCATAGTTAATTCTTTTTACTGTGAAATCTCCATAAGCATAACGTGCCGTTGGGTCAGCTTGTAATTTCATACCTGTTTTCAGTCTATTTAAATAGACGCCTGCAATTCTTGACATTTCACCTTTTTTATTTGTTTCTTCTTGCACAATTGATGCTAAAATTGCTACTTCATCAATACTTAAACCTAGTTTCTCGGCTTTGGATATTCTATCTTTATTCCAAAATTTCTTTCTTTCTTTAATCATTCTTTTTACAAAAGCCTTAGAATCTGTATTCCACCAAAATTCATATGTGTTTGGGATAAATATACTTATGGCTGTTGCCTTATTAAATCCAATTGATTTTAAATAATCCTCGTCATTCATTAGCTTCATAAAATTACCAGAGTCAGCTTCTAATTTATGACTTATTATTCCTGCTAATTTGGGTAGAAAACGTATATTATTAAATGTGAGTTTAACAGGTTTTTGATTGCCGGAAATTAACATATTTATCAATTCATTAGCAGTCATACCATTTCGTAACTCATATCGTCCGGCTTTAATTTTTTTGTTATAGGATTTTTTCTTTGCAAGAAAATTAAATATTCCTTCATCATTAATTAAATGTTTATCAATTAATTCTTTTTTTACATCGCTATATTTATCTCCACTATGAATATATAATATTTCTGTTGCATTAGGTATAATTACTAATGGCTTTTTAAATAATTTATATGCATTTATTCCGAGAAGTGTTCCTAATATAAGGAGTACAGCTCCAAGAAAAAATAGTATTATCTTTTTCGTGTTAATCATCTCTAAAATATAAGTTGAAAAAATATTTCATCAAAATATTCACCTTCATGAAAAGTCCAGTCTTTGCGTATACCGGATTCTTTAAACCCTTGTTTTGTAAATAAACTTGTGCTATAAGTATTATCAGTAAGTATGCTACAATATAGCTGGTGTAAATTAAGTTTATTTTTTGAGAAAAGGATAAATTTCTCTAATGCTATTTTTGCAAACCCTTTATTTCTATAATCTTTGTGAATGATTATTCCTATACCTGCTCTTTTGTTCTTTGCGTCAAAATCAAATAAATCAATAAATCCGATGGATTTATTATCTAAAGAAATCACCCAGCGTTTTTGACCATCATTTAGTCCGTCAATAGTGTTTTTTGAAATAAAATATTCTATTTCATCTTTTGTAAACTCACTTGTAGTATTACTTACTTTCCATACATTCTTGTCATTCTCTATTTCTAATAATAAGTCAAAATCTTCGAAGCTCAATTCTCTTATTTCTACGTTCATGTTTAATTCTCCCATACTGCTGAATACACAAATTTGGCTGGTCCACTTAGAATAATATTGCGATATGTATTATCAATACTGTCAAAACTAAGTCTTAAATTTCCACCTAATGCCTTTACTACAATTTCTTTATTTTGCAAATTATTTTTTATAGAATATGCTATAGCTGCAGCTGTTGCACCAGTTCCGCATGCTAGAGTTTCTCCTTCAATACCTCTCTCATAAGTTCGTATTCTAATGTAATCTTTGTGTTCTTCAACAAAATTTACATTTGCACCACCTATCGGTTTATATTTATTAGAAAATCTAATAGCTTTACCTTCTTTGTCGATGTCAATATTATTAATGTTATCAACAAATTCAACATGGTGAGGTACACCTGTATTAAGAATATAGTTCCCGTTAGATTTGTTTACTTCTTCTACGTTAATCATTTGTAAACTAATATCGTAATGAGTATTATTGATAGAGTTTATAATTGCATGGTGAAGTCCGTCAATGGCTTCAAAATTAGTTTCTTTATTAATAATTCCTAAATAATTGGCAAAAGCAACAATACACCTGCCTCCATTACCACACATGCTTGCTTCTCCACCATCTGAGTTATAATACTTCATGCTAAAATCGTATTCGTCACTTTTGTTTAATAGCATAAGTCCGTCAGCTCCGGCTCCAAACCTTCTGTCACAAAATAAAGAAATATTTTCCTTTGATAAGATAATATCTGTTTTACGATTGTCGATAATTATAAAATCATTGCCTGCTCCATGAAATTTGTAAAACTTTATATTCATTATAAATTAGATTATTCGGTTTTAATATTTAATGGTAAAAATTCATCGGTGCATTTTAAATCATACTTTGTACCTATATAATCTAACTCTAAGATTCCATTTGGTAAGTATTTAAGCATAATTGATGTATA
The DNA here is from genome assembly GCA_027064095.1 of Bacteroidales bacterium. GTDB lineage: Bacteria > Bacteroidota > Bacteroidia > Bacteroidales > UBA1556 > UBA6267. The sequence goes on from JAMOQI010000082.1 coordinate 9,220, forward strand.
CTGGTATACTCCAAAAAGGACTAGAGTGTTTTGACTAAGTTTATATCCGGAATAATTAATAGGAGAACGCCAAAATTCAACATAAATTCCATCTTCTCTATTCTCTTTTACATTATTTATTAATAAACTATCTCTTTTATTGTCAGCAGAATTACTACAAATAAAATCACTTCTACGTCCTTTGGGATAAACGTAAATTGCATATATTAATTCATTTTTTGCAATATGAATGTCATTATTTGATGGATTTGATTCACCAATATTTAGTACTTCGTAGCGAAGTGTATCGACTTCTATATTGTCAGTGGAATCTGAAAGCAAACTGTCATTTGATAAATAGATATTACTATTATTGTCTATAGAGCTACTATCTTGCATGTAAATAACAGTGCTTGTGTCTGTTTTTAATGTGTCTGTTGTAATACTCTCATTAGAGATCGATGTTTTATTGGAATTAGCATTGTTAGATTTTTGCTTTTTGTACTTATTTCTAGTTTTTGGTTTAGTATTTTCTTTATTGTCTGTTTTTTTTGTAGTAATTGTATCTATATTTGTTTCAAATGATATGGGAAAGTAGTTAGCGCTATTGTTCTTGCTTATAAATTGCAAACTAATATATATACCAATAAGAAGTCCTACCAGCAGACCAATAATAAAATATTTTCTTGGGAAATTATTATTTGTAGTCACAGTAATTATTGTTTTAACTAGATGCTACAAATTTATACTTTTTTTACGTTAATTTTATAAACAATAATGATTATATTTAAATGATTTATATGAAGTATTAATGAAATTAGATTTATTATTTATACTTAGATATTGATTTTTTGTAAATGATTATGTTATTAGTTATAATTAATTGTTGGGATTATTTGTAAATAACCAGGGATAAATTATAAATCCTTTGAGATTTTTAACAATTGATTATTATTTTTACATTCATAATGATTAATTTTGCAATTTAAATATAAAAAATTTATTATGGCAGGATTTGGAAAATGGTTAGGAGGTGGACTAGGATGGGCTTTTGGAGGTCCCATAGGAGCACTATTGGGTTTCGCTTTGGGGTCGATGTTTGATAAGGCTCAGTATACATCTGATGATATAGGTGCTATGAATGGGAGTCCAAATACTATGGCAGGTGATTTTACTGCAAGCCTTTTAGTATTATCAGCTGCAGTAATGAAAGCAGATGGTAAAATATTGAAGTCTGAGTTAGAATTTGTTAAAAAGTTCCTAATTCAACAATTTGGACATGATAAAGCTTCTAGTTATTTACTTGATTTAAGAGAAATATTAAAGCAAGATATACCTGTGCGCGATGTGGCTATTCAGATACGTGATTATATGGATCATTCATCAAGGTTACAGTTGTATCATTATCTTTGGGGAATTGCGATGGCTGATAATATCCTTGATGCTTCTGAGGAAAGATTATTACAGCAGTTAGCAAGTTATCTCCGGATAAGTCAGTATGATTATCAATCGATTAGAGCAATGCATGTGAAAGATGTTGATAATGACTATAAGATATTAGAAGTGTCGCAAGATGCTTCGGTTGAAGAAATTAAAAAGGCTTATAGGAAACTTGCGATTAAATATCACCCTGATAAAGTAAGTCATCTTGGAGAGGACTATAAGAAGGCTGCTGAGGAGAAATTTCAAAAGCTTAATGAGGCATATGAAAATATTAAGAAAGAAAGAGGTTTTCATTAATAAATAATTTTTTTTTTGAAAGAGAAATCCATTGCAAAGAAACTAGCAATTGAAGTGGCAAGTTTGCCAATTCACTTTTACAGATATGTCATTTCGCCATTAACACCGGCTTCGTGTAGGCATTATCCGACATGTTCAGAATATAGCTTACACGCTCTCAAAAGATATGGATTGTTAAAGGGTGGGGTTATGGCTGCCGAAAGAATATCTCGTTGCCATCCATGGGGGACACAAGGTTATGATCCAGTTCCTTTATTTATGTTTCACATTTTTATTGAAACAAAATTAAAATGTAATAGGCTCAAAGAGAAAGAAAATTAGTTTTTTTTTGCTAAAATACTTTTACTGTTTTTTCAAGATTATCGGTTAAAAATTCATTTAAAATTTATTTTTAAAATAATTCTTGTTTAGATTAAACTTTATAAAATATAAATTTGAATAAATTGATAAAAATAGTATCTTTGCGAGCTTAAATTTTGAATCTATGAGTATGATAAATATAACATTGCCAGACCAGTCTGTGCGCCAAGTAGAGCAGGGAACAACGGCAATGGACATAGCTAAGAGTATTAGCGAAGGCTTGGCAAGAAATGTACTTTCAGCCAAGTTTAATGGTGTTGTTATTGACGCATTTAAACCTTTAATCAATGACGGTAGTTTACAGCTATTGACATGGAAAGATGAAGAAGGTAAAGCAACAATGTGGCACTCATCTGCCCATCTTATGGCTGAGGCCATAGAAATACTTTATCCTGGTGCGAAATTTGGTATTGGTCCTGACATTGAAAATGGGTTTTATTATGATGTTGATTTTGGTGATAAAACCATTTCGCATGAGGACTTGACTAAGATTGAGAAGAAGATGAAGGAACTTGCTTCTCAGAAACAAACATTTGTACGAAAAGAAATCTCTAAGGATGTTGCATTAAAAACATTTACTGATAAAGGAGATGAATATAAAGTAGAATTAATTGAAGGTTTAGAGGACGGTACTATTTCCTTCTATCAGTGCGGAGAATTTACAGATTTGTGTAGAGGTCCACATATACCAAACACAAGCCATATTAAGGCAATCAAGTTGTTAAGTATTGCAGGAGCCTACTGGCGTGGTGATGAAAATAGGAAGCAACTCACTCGTATCTATGGAATAACATTTCCAAAGAAAAAAGAATTAACTGAGTATCTTGAGATGCTTGAAGAGGCAAAAAAGAGAGATCATAGAAAGATAGGTAAGGAGCTTGAGCTATTTACATTTTCTCAAAATGTTGGACAAGGGTTACCATTATGGTTGCCAAAAGGAGCTATGTTGAGAGAAAGATTAGAAAACTATCTTAAAACAGTACAGAAGGATGCAGGTTATGAGCCTGTTATAACTCCTCATATTGGTTCCAAAGACTTATATGTTACTTCGGGACATTATGCTAAATACGGAGCTGATTCGTTTAGACCAATCACTACTCCAAATGAAGGTGAAGAGTTTCTCTTAAAGCCAATGAATTGTCCTCATCACTGTGAGATATATAAAACAAAACCACATTCATACAAAGAACTACCTATTAGGTATGCAGAATTTGGAACAGTATATCGTTATGAGCAAAGTGGAGAATTGCATGGTTTGACTAGAGTAAGAGGCTTTACTCAAGATGATGCACATATATTTTGTCGACCAGATCAAGTAAAGGATGAATTTAAAGCCGTTATAAAGATTGTTTTACAGATTTTTACTGCTTTAGACTTTAAAAATTTTATTACTCAGATTTCTGTAAGAGATCCACAAACTCCTGATAAGTATATTGGGAGTGATGAGAACTGGGAAAAAGCAGAAAGTGCAATTATAGAAGTTGCTAAGGAAAGTGGATTAGATTATAATGTTGAAGAAGGTGAAGCTGCTTTTTATGGTCCTAAGATGGACTTTATGGTGCGTGATGCTATTGGAAGAAAATGGCAATTAGGAACAATTCAAGTAGATTATAATTTACCAGAGCGTTTTAATTTGGAGTATATTGGTGATGATAATAAGAAACATCGACCAGTTATGATTCATCGTGCTCCATTTGGTTCAATGGAAAGATTTGTGGCGGTTTTAATTGAACATACTGCTGGTAAATTTCCACTTTGGCTTACTCCAGAACAATTGAGAATTCTGCCAATTAGTGAAAAATATCATGATTATGCAGAAAAAGTTTTGAGTTTGCTAAAAAATTACGACATTCGCAGCGAAATTGATTATAGGAGCGAGAAAACTGGTCGAAAGATTAGAGATGCTGAAATTCAGCGAGTTCCATATATGATTATCGTGGGGGAGAAGGAGAAAGAGAGTCAAACTGTTTCTGTTCGTAAGCAAGGAAATGGCGATATGGGGTCGATGAGCATAGATAATTTGATTGAAATGATAACAAAAGAGGTGCAAGAAGCACTTTAATTTATAATATATTAACTAAAATAATAGGAGGACGTACTTATAGCACAAAGGTATAAACGTGGTAGGAACTTATATCAGAAACCGACCCACGCACATAAGATTAATGGTAAGATTAGAGCTCAAATGGTTAGAGTAGTTGGTGATAATATTGAACCAAATATTTATCCATTAAAAGAAGCTTTAAGTATTGCTGAAGAACAAGGTCTCGATTTAGTAGAGATCTCACCTTCAGCTGTGCCACCAGTATGTAAAATCATTGATTATCAGAAATTTCTTTATGAACAGAAGAAGAAACAGAAGGAAATCAAAGCTAAGTCAGCTAAAGTTGTAGTCAAAGAAATTCGTCTTGGTCCAAATACTGATGACCATGATTTTAATTTTAAACTTAAGCACGCTAGGAATTTTCTTAAAGATGGTGCTAAAGTAAAAGTTGATGTGTTCTTTAGAGGACGTTCTATTGTTTATAAAGACAAAGGAGAGATAATTTTATTGAGGTTTGCTACAGAGCTTGAAGATATTGGTAAAGTTGAAAGACTACCAAAGCTTGAAGGTAAGCGTATGATAATGATTATAGCTCCCAAATCCAAATAGGTTTAATTTAGTATTAACTTAAAATTTGAGCGTAATGCCAAAGATGAAAACAAAATCCTCTGCCAAAAAAAGGTTCACTCTTACCGGCACAGGAAAAGTGAAGAGAAAACATGCCTTCAAAAGTCATATTTTGACTAAGAAAACTAAAAAGCAGAAGCGTAATTTAACGCATGTTGCAATGATAGAGAAGGTTGATGAAGCTAATGTTAAAAGACTATTAGCTAAGTAAATTAATTATTGTTTAACTATTGCTCACAGCCCAAAACAAAGAGATTCTATTTTATAGAACGCTGTAGCAGTATAAATTAAGAAGAAATGCCTAGATCAGTAAATGCAGTAGCATCGAGAAATCGCAGAAAAAGACTAATGAAATTGACCAAAGGTCAATTTGGTCGTAGAAGTAATGTATGGACGGTTGCCAAGAATTCTTGGGAAAAAGGTCAAACCTATGCCTACCGTGACAGACGAGTTAAAAAACGTAATTTTAGAGCACTTTGGATTCAGCGTATAAATGCTGGAGCACGTCAATATGGAATGTCTTATTCTGTATTTATGGGTAAAATCCATGCTAAAGGAATTGATATCAACAGAAAAACTTTAGCTGACTTAGCGATGAATAATCCTGAAGCATTTAAAGCAATTGTTGATGCTCTTAAATAGAGTCCTATCTTTTTTTATAGGCTGCTTTCCATGTGGGATAGCAGCCTTTTTTGTTTTATCTGTAATCTAATTGAATTATTATAAATAGCGTTTTTTGACGAAAATGCTATGTAAAAATAAAGCCCCAATAATCAGATATTAATGGGGCTTTATTATGTTTGCTGTTATTTTGTTATCTATGTATTATTATCTTTTTTGATTCAATCTTTCTTCCATCAACAATAATATTATAGAAATATATGCCATTTTTTATATTAGAAATATCAATAGTTGCTCTATTTGAGTTTGTGGAAATTTCTTGGGAATTTATCAAACTACCTATAATACTTAATATCTCAATTTTGGCATTTTTAGCATTTTTAAAATCATAATTAATATTGAAATTATTAGTAGCAGGGTTAGGGTAGGCGTTAGAAACGGAATACTCATAGCTAACATCATTTATGCCAACTCCACTTCCAGCTACATATTCAGCATAGAATTCAACTTTATCTGATGGATTTGCTGCATCGAAGAAAGAATATTTGATAATAGATTTACCAATATGTCCATATGAGTCATAATCACCTGAAAATCCTTTCTCAGTGTATTTAGAATCCATCTTTATAGAATCAATTGAAACATATATTGATGTGTCATAGCAGTTTCCCCAGCAAAAATAATTCTCAGAACCACTAATAGTACTTATCTCTGTACGCATTGCTTTTACATATTTTGTAGTTGTTGCATTATTTGTTACCCATACAATAAGATTAAAACTTGTATTAGCATCAACATCAACTAATGTAATTGTGTCTCCGTTACCTATAGGGTTACCATATTTCGTTACTAAGGAAAAACTTTGTGCAGAGCTGATAAGCCCGAACAATAAAGTGAAAATAGTTGTAATGTATAATTTCTTCATTATAAAATATTATTTATGTGTGTTAAATTGATAATACAAAGATAGTTAATAATATTTAGATTGGTGATTATAAATCAACTAAAAAATAAAAAAAACGTTAAATATATATTCATGCATCATCTGACAGTGGGATATAAAAAAAGGTTGCTCATCAGAGCAACCCATTTTTATTTAAATGTTAGATAAAAATTATTTAACAGTTAATTTTTTAGTAGTAATAGTTCCATTAACATTAACTTGTACCATATAGATACCTTGTGCAAGTTCAGAAATATTAATTTTTTGTATTTTATTACCAGCAGATAAATTACCTAAATCAGCAGATAATACTGTTTGACCAATATTATTGATAATAGAATAAGAAACATTAGAGTTTTCTGCTAATTCCATATTAATGTTGAATTGGTTTTCTGCAGGATTAGGATAAACACTTACAGAATTATTTGCTATAGGTGTTTCAATTCCTACAGTAGTACTATTATAAATGTTAATATTGTCGAAATATAAGTTATTACCATAGTCAGAGATAGCTTTAAAAGAAATAATAACATCAGATTTGCCATCAAAAGCACTTAAATCAATATTTACACTTGCCCATTGTGTAGCATCAGGGAAGAAATTACCATTACTAACAGGAGCTGTAGTTTTAAGGTCATTACCTGATTTATCCCATACTGTTGTCCAAGATCCACCACAGTTGTCAGAAACACGAATTTGAAATCTGTCATTTTCTGAAGAATATTGAGCGTAAGCGTAATCGAACTTTATACCATAACCGGTATTAGAAGAGAAATCCATTTTATGGAACATTAAATCTACAGATTTTCCGGCATCAATACCATAAAAGTTTACAATATAACTTGAAGTGGATGCAGCATAAGCACCAAGCTCATTAGTTAAACCGGTAACGCCATCTTTAGTGATAGTAAATGCTGGCTCACTGGTTGGGTTTATAATGATTGTAGAATCAATTCTTGTAGAGAAAGTTGCATAGCTTTCAAAATCTTCAGTATAAGTAGTACCAATAGTAGCTGCAGGCATCACATAGAATTGAGGCATTCCACTTAAATTATTTCCTGTCTGGATATCAATAAGATGAACGCAATTGTCAACGTCAACTTTAAATCCTAATTCATTAGATGAACCTGATAAAGTTAAAGAAGGGAAAGTAATAAAAGTACTATCACCCGCATTTAATGTAGTATAAACAGCTTGAGTAACAGGAGTTCCATTATTATATGTATAACTAACTTGGAAAGTATCTGCATTTATTGTGCTAGAATTATTTTTTACCCAAACCATAGGAGTAACACTAGTTCCACAAAGAGCTGGAGTTATAGTAGCAGTTTTTACACTTAAATCCACAAGGTTAACACCTGCAGGAGTTACATAATTTATAGTTGATTTATTTGCAGAGATAATTTCTTGATTATTTTCTGCAATAAAGGCAATAACTTCTAGATTTCCTAATTCCATTGGTACGCCGTTAATGTCATTAGGTACATTGTAAGTATATGTACGAGCGAAGAAAGTTCCTTGAGATGTTGTATCAATAGTAGCACCCCATTGTCCAGTTACTAATTCTCGTAAAATATGCATATGGTTATACATTCCATTAGCAAGTACTTGTCCTGGATTTTTTGAAGCTCCAACTTGTGGACCTTCAACATTATTTTGAAGAACAGCAACATTTAATTTCATTGTAGATGGAGCTCCACTTCCTGTGAAATAACCTTCTACATAAATTGTCATTACTCTGGTACTTAAATTAATGGAAGTACTTGCTGCTAAATTAACATAAGAAGCCTGTCCTAATATAGTAGTTGTTGCAGCAGACCAGTTACTTCTGCTCATTGCAGTACCTGTACCTTGTGACATTCCACTAAAAAGGTGTCTGTTGATTGTTCCTGCTGGATATCCTTGCAAGTCAGTTTGACCTTTAATAGCACTACCATAATTTGTTCTAAAATCTGGTTCGCCGGCACTAGGAGTTGCATATCCACCTACGTGAATGTTTATTGCGAAGAAATCATTTTGATGAGCAGCTTCGATTTGGTTAGAGATTAGGTGTCCTGCCGGGCACCAAGTACAGTGAATTCCTGTGAATTCTTCTAATACTGCTTTTTTATTTTGTGCTGTTGTATCAACAATTGTTTGAGCTGCTAAACTAAAACCCGCTAAAATAAAAAGTACTAAAATGTTAAATTTTTTCATGGTGTTTAATTTGATTTGTAATTTATTAAAGCGCAAATATAACAAAAAGCATATGTTATCCATATTAAAGTGAAAAAAAATATTTTTTTTAATTGTTAAATATAGATAATTTGACAATTTTACTAAATTAAAGAGGATAAACTACTAAGTTTCTTCTTTTTGTTAAATTTTTTTTAGCAATTATAATTGTACTTGTATAGGCTTGCTATATTTTTTATCACTTATTTGAGTGTTTATGAAATAAATACCACTTTCAGCAAACGTATAGGAGCTTTGATCAAAACTGATTGTTGTTAATAATATTGCAAATAAAATAAAAGTAATTTTTTTTATTGTGTAAATAGGTTTAGTGGAAAAATATATGTACTAGAGATAGTATTTTCTTTAGAATGGAATACAATTTGTTAAATATTTATAATTGATTTTTATTATTTTCGCAGCATGTTTTTTTTATAAAAAATTTAAACTTACACACATGAAAAAATTTAATGCTATAATAGCAATTGTAATAGTTGCTTTTATAATGTCTTTTACCACAGATAATAAAAGAAGGATTCCAAAAGTGGATGTGAAAACTCTAGATGGTAAAATGATTAGTACATCAACTTTTAATAATGATGGTAATCCAATGATTATTAGTTTTTGGGCCACATGGTGTAAGCCTTGTGTGCAAGAATTAACAACTATAGCAGATGTATATGAAGATTGGCAGGATGAAACTGGAGTGAAGTTAATTGCAATCTCAGTTGATAATTCTAGAACTTCTGGTGGAGTGATGCCTCTAATAAATGGAAAAGACTGGGATTACGAAGTATATTTAGATGAGAATGGGGATTTTAAAAGAGCAATGGGCGTTAATTTAGTACCTCATACTTTTTTAGTTAATGGGAAAGGGGAAATAGTCTGGGAACATACTTCTTTTACTGAAGGATCTGAATTAGAGCTTATTGAACTTGTAAAGAAGTTGAAAAACGGAGAAGAAATTAAATAATTCATATATTTTATTAGAAATAATATCTTTTTCTTTATGACAAAATTTATACAACTTATTCTTATAGCATGTTTTGTTTTTTTTATTAATAACACTTTTGCTCAAGTACTGGGTGGAGGAGAAGTACATGGGAGCTTTCAGGCTGATGCTCAGTATTATAAAAAGGATAGTACAATAGGGGCAGAGGATATTCCTGAGAACCTGGCTTCAAATTCATTTTTTGAGATGCGATATTCAAATAAAAATTTTGAGGCAGGAATACGTTATGAACTATTTATGCCTCAGATGCAGGGTTATGATTCTCGTTGGAAAGGTAATGGCTTTGGATATAGATTTTTGCGTTATCGTAATGATAAAGTAGATATTACTGCCGGTAATTTCTACGAACAATTTGGTACAGGAATGATTTTACGATCATATCAAGAATGGAATTTAGGTTTTGATAATTCTTTTGATGGAGTGAGAGTAAAATATAAAATGAAAGCACTTACTATTACTGGTTTAATTGGTAAACAAAGGTATTACTGGGATTTAGGCCCCGGCTTAGTTAGAGGTATTGATGGGCAACTGTCAGTTAATGATCTTTTTAAGGGATTTAATGATTCTAAAACTAGAGTCTTTATGGGATATAGTTTTGTAAGTCGATATCAAACAGATCAAGACCCAATATTTAAGTTACCTGAGAATGTTGCTGCAGAAGCTGCAAGATTAGAGCTATATAGAGGTGGTTTTAATTTTAAATTCGAAACTGGTTGGAAGATTAATGATCCAAATGCTTCCAATAATATGATTTATAAAAGTGGAAATGCTGTATTAGCTGAATTTGGTTATTCCAGAAAAGGACTTGGATTTACTTTGCAAGCCGAGAGAGTTGATAATATGGATTTTCGTTCTAATCGCACTTCTACAGGATTTGATTTGCCGGTAGGTTATATTCCTGCAATGACACGTCAACATGCATATAGCCTTGCTGCTTTTTATCCTTACGCTTCCCAAGCTAACGGACAAATGGGATTGCAAGCTACTTTTATTTATAAATTAAAGAAAAAGACCGCTTTAGGTGGTAAATACGGTACAAGTATTAATGCTAATTATTCAATATCAAATTCTATTTATAAGGAGAAAGTTAATGATTCTACAACAATTGGTCAATCTGGTACCTTAGGTTATAAATCTAAGTTTTTTAAACTAGGTGATGAGAAATATTATTCGGATTTTAATATTAAGATACATAGAAAGCTTAGTAGAAAGTGGGATGTCTCTTTAATGTATATGAATGTATTCTATAATATGCAGATTAATGAAGGACATGCAGAACCTAATGTTTATGCAAATATTGGTATAGTTGATGTTTGGTGGAAGTTTAAACCATATCATTCGTTACATCTTGAGACTCAAGCTATGTTTACAAAGCAAGATGAAGGAAATTGGATGTCCGGAATGTTAGAATTTAATAATCATGGATTTTTCACTGCTCTTGTTGTTCTTTATAATCAAGGTATTGCAGGACATAATGACTCTGCATTATACCCATTTATCACTGCTGGTTACACTCATAAGTCAACTAGGATTAGTGTAGGATATGGACGACAAAGAGAGGGTATTGTTTGTGTTGGAGGAGTTTGTAGGGCAGTACCTGCTTCCAATGGGCTTTCCCTAACAATTAATAGTAGCTTTTAGTTTTTTGGACAATTATAAGAAAAGGATTTAATAAAAATGCAAATAATGAATAAGAATATATTAATAAGTGTATTAGTTGTTTTTGTCAGCTTAATGATAACAACATCCTGTGATAAAATATCTGAGCCGTATATGGAAAAAGGTTCTTCTGGAGTAACAGGAGATACTGTTAGAAAATTATTATTTGAAGACTTTACCGGTCATGAATGTGTAAATTGTCCTTCTGCACACAAAACTATAGAAGATTTACAGGGTATTTATGGTGATAGGATAATTGTTATGGCAGAACATGTAGGATTTTTTGCAAGACCAAAAGCTGCCCCTTTTGACTATGATTTTAGAACAACAGAGGGTGACGATATTGCTACTGTTTTTGGTGCTATTAGTGCACCTCTTCCAAAAGGAATGGTTAATAGAACTAAGCAAAATGGTGATTATCTTCTTGATAGAGCGGCATTTGCAACAGCGGTTAGTTTGGTGCTCGATTCAATGCCAGAATTACCTGATGTTTATATCGAATTAGATCCTTCCTATAATTCTACAGACAGTACCATAGATGTTGACATAAAATTAAGTGTTTTAAATAATTTGCCTTCAGGGAAATATAATATTGCTGTTATGGTTACAGAAAGTAAGATTATTCAAGCTCAAAAAAATAATGATGCTGCTGTTGGTGATGTGCCTGAAATCCTAGATTATGAGCATAATCATGTTTTAAGAGGAGCTATTAATACTACCTGGGGTGAGGAATTTGCTGATGGAGCACTGAGTAATGGGCAAATCTTTAATAAAAGCTACTCAGGATATAAGATTGGGAAAGATTGGAATCCTAATAATTTAAGTATAGTAGCGTTTGTTTATTATGCTGATGGTAGCATGGCAAATGTTGTAATACAGGCAGAGGAAGTAAATTTGAAGTAGATAATTTTCTCTTATAACTGAATTTTTAATGAGTGACAGTTATTATCATGATATACTGATTGGCGATATTTCTAATAATCCACCTATATACGTTGAAAAATATATTTTTTTTGTATTAGAATTTGGTAATGAAGACTTATTTTTGCACAAATAATAATAGACTATGGCAGAGGCGCAATATAATGAGGATAGTGTAAAATCATTAGACTGGAAAGATCATATTCGATTACGTCCGGGTATGTATATTGGTAAATTAGGTGATGGAGCATCTCCTGATGATGGAATATATGTTCTTATAAAGGAAGTTTTGGATAACTCTATTGATGAGTTTATCATGGGTAATGGTCGTCAGATAATTATTGATATTGTAGGTAGAGAGGTTACTGTAAGAGATTATGGAAGAGGAATACCATTGGGTGCATTAGTAGATTGTGTTTCTAAAATTAATACGGGAGCAAAATACGATTCTAAAGTTTTTAAGAAAACAGTTGGGCTTAATGGTGTAGGTACTAAGGCCGTAAATGCTCTTTCAGAGTCATTTATTGCTCAATCTTTCCGTGAGGGGAAGTCCAAACTTGTTGAGTATAAGTCTGGAATTCTGGTAAGGGAAGAGGATTTTGATGCTCCTGATGAGAAAAATGGGACACTTATAAAATTTATTCCTGAAGAAAATATTTTTACTGGATATAAGTATAGGTTTGAGTATGTTGAGAAATTGTTATGGAATTATGCATATTTGAATAAAGGGCTAATTTTAAAATTTAATGGTGAAAAGATTCAATCAAAGAACGGATTGCACGATTTGTTGGATCAAAATATAGATGATGGCATAATTTATCCAATAATACATTTAGAAGAAGGAGATTTTGAATTTGCATTTACTCATGCATCTAAAAAGTATGGTGAAGAATATTATTCTTTTGTAAATGGTCAACATACTACTCAAGGTGGTACTCATCAAGCGGCATTTAGAGAGGCTATTGTAAAGACTGTTAGAGATTTTTATAAAAAAGACTTTGATGCAAGTGATATTAGAACTTCAATAGTTGCTGCATTTAGTATTAAAATTCAAGAGCCTGTTTTTGAATCACAAACTAAGACTAAATTAGGTTCTCAGCATATAGAGCCAGGTGGACAAACTGTGAGAAATTATGTTCACGATATTGTAAAGAGAAATTTGGATAACTATTTTCATAGAAATCCTGATATTACAGAGGCTTTACGTGCTAAAATATTGCAGTCGGAAAAAGAAAGAAAAGAAATGGCCGGCATTAAAAAGCTTGCCAGAGAGAGTGCAAAAAAAGCAAGTTTACATAATAAAAAGCTTCGTGATTGCAGGGTCCATTATAATACGAATAAAGAATTACGTTTAGAATCTACAATATTTATTACAGAGGGAGATTCTGCATCTGGTTCTATTACTAAGTCTAGAGATGTTAATACGCAAGCTGTTTTTAGTCTTAAAGGAAAACCATTGAATTCGTATGGACTTAGTAAGAAAATAGTTTACCAAAATGAAGAATTTAACTTGTTGCAAACAGCATTAAATATTGAAGAAGATCTTGATAATTTAAGATATAACTATATTGTTATTGCTACTGATGCTGATACTGATGGAATGCATATTAGGTTGCTTCTGATGACATTCTTCTTGCAGTTTTATCCAGAGTTGGTAAAATCAGGACATGTTTATATTTTGCAGACCCCACTTTTTAGAGTTAGGAATAAAAAAGAAACATATTATTGTTATTCTGATAAAGAAAGGGTAGATGCTGTTAAGAAAGTTGGTGCACAGGCCGAGATTACAAGATTTAAAGGTCTTGGAGAAATTTCACCAGACGAATTCAAGCACTTTATTGGTAAGTCAATGCGCTTAGATCCTGTTATTCTTAATAAAGAATCAGGAATAGAGAAGGTGCTGTCATTTTATATGGGTAAAAATACTCCGGATAGACAGTTTTATATAATGGAGAACCTTCGCCATGAAGAGAATAAGCCTGAGGTGTTAATTTCTACTTAGTACATATTATCTATTTTATAGAATTATATTACCCCCAGTTATTTAGTTGATATTCAATAAATTAATAAGTGTGATTTTAATTCTCATAACTTTTTACAATTAGAATTTAATCTTTATACATATGTTACGCCGAAAAAAAATTGAAATATTAAGATATGTCGGTAGGTTGTATCTACATAAAGCTAAAACCATAAAAAATATGTATTAGAATTAATTTTTAACAACAATAAAAAAAGCTGAATTTTAATAAATATTAATTCAGCTTTTCCTTTGATGTAAATTATTTATCTAATTATTGTTAGTGTTCCTTTTTCGGTTGATTCCCTAAAATAGGTTTTATAATCAAGATGCCAAAAGTAAACTCCATCGGCAGCACCATCACCATCCCAATCATTTTTATAATTCTTTGAGCTATAAATTAAAGTACCCCATCTATTGTATATTCTTAAGTATGAAGATTCTAATTTATCAATATTTTTAATTTCAAATTTGTCGTTAGCACCATCGCCATTAGGTGTAATAACGTTTGGAACTTCAATTTCATCTACAATTACATTTGCATAATATAGTACGGAATCAATACATCCTTTATCACTGGTGACAATTAGCCATACAGGATACTCGCCATCTTCTGTATAGGTATGATTAGGATTCTCAGTAGTAGAACTAGTGCCGTCACCAAATTTCCAAAGCCAGGAATTTCCTCCTTGGGAAGTGTTTATAAAATCTATGCTAGGCATTTCAATTGTTGTAACAGATGGGCTAAGGTAGAAATTTGCATCAGGAAGAGGCCAAGAGTTGATTAGGTTAGTAACAGTAAGCTCTCCTTGGCATCCACTGGCAGCAGTAGCTATTAAAGTAACATCATATTTTCCTGCGCTATATGTATGAGCCGGATTTTGTGTTTTTGAAGTGTCTCCATCCCCAAAATGCCATTCCCAATCAACAATATTAGGAGAAGACATATCTGTAAAGACTACATCTAACGGCTCACAACCTTGGAAAATATCTGGGATAAAACTTGTAAGCACTTTTGGATTTACTTCTACATTTATTGTGTCGTAAACTGTTGGACATCCTGAGCTATCACTTATGCCAATTATATATTGTGTTGTCTGTGGTGGCATTGCCCAGCTACTTGCAGTTCCCGAATTTGTTACACTGGATGAAGGAGTCCAAGTATAAGTATACGAATTGGGCCATCCGAATGTTGGATAGACATTTAATAATAAACTGTCACTACATACCATAGTGTCATTCTGATGTTTTGTAAATTCTATTGGCGTATAGTCTATTATGGGAATAGTTACAGTATCCATTGTACAAGGCGAGGTCTGAAAAATTATATTCCAATTTTCCTGTCCTTCTGTATTATAATCAACATAAGGAGCTAGAATTAAAGATGCTTGCTGTTGTCCCGCTGGTACGACTATACTGTCAGGAATCTGTGCGAAATCTACACCATTAGTTGCTGTTCCCCACATAGTATCAATGTAAACAGTATATGGATAAGCTAATATTTTGGGAAGTTGTACTTTTATTTCTGCATTATTACAGCCTTCAATACATTTTTGAATTGCTCCCGGTATTGTAAAATTAGTTGAAACTTGAACAGCATTAGTACTAAAACTTCCTGATTCTAAGAAAACTCCAGAATCGTAAATTCCATCAGCGGCATCACCTATAGCAGCTTTAAAATGATATGTCATACATGGTGTTACTACGGTCCATGCTTCAAGAACGACTGTAAAAGCATCATATTGGATAGTATAACCATTGCTATTATCAATATAATAAGAAGAGTTATTAGTAGCATTTACATTATTAATAGATACTGGTGTTGTTGAATTTGGCAAAGTTGCCATATTAAGATTATTATAAGTTCCTCCATTAGGATTTGGTCCGGATATAAAAAAACCGAAAACATCATTATAACTACTATTAGCAAATTCAGGATATTCATCAGAGCCAAAAACATATCTGAATTTTACTGTATCGGCTATAGGAATAAAATCAAACTCTAAAACTGCAGCATCATTTATAGTGGCAGATACTAAATTTGCCAGTTGAGGATCACTACTACCACTATTGTTAAATCCAGCATTAGTAAGATTGTTTGGCCCAATTGCTATGCTAGCTTTTCCTGTGGTCATTAATACTCCGGAGAGTAAGCCGATATTCGTTGTGCCTCCATTGGCAAACTTTCCTATAGCTTGTAAATCGCCGGTATATGTAATATTAGAAACTGTTACTCCATAGCCAATCAATTCTTGAACTACTAGTTGAGCTGGAGTTAGATTTTGAGTAACCTGCAGTTGACCATAGCCTAAAACTGAAAGTAGAATCGTGGAAAATATTATGTTTATTCTTTTTATCATAAATAAAAGTGTTAATAAATTTATAATCTAACAACATTAAGGTTGACAAATTTAAATTCTACTTTTGGATGTAAATTAGCTTTTTCAGAGCTTTTAAAAATTTTAAAGGCTGGGCTATTATCACTACAATTATATTCTAGTGTTTCACCGGCTTTTATATCTAGACTTTGTTCATATTCATTAGGTGAAGGTAAATCGCATGACCGGCAAATATCATTGTTCCATAAATTTAGTTTCCATGATATTCTAACATTATAATCGTTGGTGTTAACATACTTGAAAACAATATATTCATTTTTAGAAGTATTGTATTCAGTACTACAATGGGCATTTTTAGTATATATTACAACTCCATCTATAGATTTATACTCTTTCCATTCGTTGTTAGTAGTAAATGAAAATGATATGCTTGAAAGAATAATTAAGGTAAGAAAAATTGATTTTTTCATGATATAGAAATTATAATTATTGATAAATTACAGATTATTGATAAATTACAGACAAATTTATATTAAAAAGGTTGAAAGTCGTATAGATTTATTTTTTTAAATAATGCTTGAATATATAATTATATAGATTAATATTTGTACTTTTGCTTAAGATTTAACTTCTTATTATTGTGATGATATGGAATTTACTTATATAGAAAAAAAAGCTATATATTGTTTACTCGTTAAACTTATGAAAGCCGATGGTCATACAGATTTAAGAGAGGCAGCTGCACTTTTTCAAATTAGTAAGCTTATTGATATCACTGTTAATGAGGCTGATAGTTCTCTAAATATGACTTTAGATAAAGCTAAGGATGTAATTTCTAATTTAAATAATGATAAAAAGATTTATATTTCTGGTTTGTTTAATGAAATGATTGCCTCTGATGGTGAAATTGATAAAAGTGAATTGTCAATTATTGAAGATTTGTTTTTGGATTAGATATGAATTATAAAACTATTATTGGTTTTTTATTTTTAATATTTTTTTGTTTTAACATAGATGTTAAATCACAGAATTCTATTGTAAAGTCGATAGTAGATGAGTATGATATTGATACTACAACAGATTCTATTGCTTTTCATCAATTATATAACAAGGGTTGGGACTTATTAGATAGAGATGTAAATAAGTTTCCGGATATACGTGCTTCACTTATTTATTATTTAGAAAATTTAGATGATAGTTATAACGCTCCTCTTTATTATAATGACTATAATAACTTAGTTGCTAAATATCATTATATGTCTAGAAACTATGACTCATCAATATATTATTATGAGACTTCTATTTCTACATTATTACAAGATTCTATATATCTTAAATTCTCTCTTAATAACTACCTAATTATAGCTACTTTGTACAATAATTTAGCTTTGATTTATGATGAAATAGGTTTATATAAGAATGCAATTGATTTGGAACTTAAAAGTATTAGTGAAACAGACAAAGTTCGCAATATTGATACTACAAATCAATATGTTAATAGATTTTATGCAACTGATTATATTGATTTAGGAATAATATATTCTGATATTAATGATACGATTAGAGCTAAAGAGTGTTTTAGTAAGGGTATTAAATTATGCTATAAATATGGAGATAAAGCAATTATTTCCTATGGAGAACTTAATTATGGGGTCTTTTTACTTAGTATTAATAAGTTGCAATTGGCTGAAAACTTTCTTTTAAAAAATGAAGATTATTTTGAAAGTATTGATAATAATTTTGATTTATTATTAGTAAGATTAAATATTGCCGAACTGGAATATAAAAAGAAAAATTATCCTGAGTTTATTGAACTGAACACTAATATAATATCTTTAGCAGATTCAAATGGATTTGATCAGATTAAATTAGATGCTATAGCGCAGATGCTGATTTATTATGAAAGCATAGATAGCTTTAATTTGGCTATTAATTATGGAATGAGATACATAAAAGAAAATGTGGGGGGAAATGATTTTGATAATAGTAGAATACTTGAATCGATATCTGATTTATACTTTAAAATTAATAATTTAGATAGTGCTTACAAATATCTTTTACAGTCGAAAATATTAAGTGATTCAATAACAAATTCAGATAAAATATTTGTTTCCAGTATGCTTAATATGAGATATAATTTAAATAAAATAAGTGAAAGAAATAAAGCCTTACTAATTCAAAATAATTCTTTAGATTATTCAATAAATAAGCAAAGGAATATAATATTTATGATTTTATTTCTTTTACTTGGTGTTGGATTTATTTTGTTTATTATATATAGAAGTAATCAAAGAAAAACGAAGCATAATGCTGAATTAGAAGATGTTAACAAGCTTCTGATTGATAAATCTAATGATTTAAAGGAGTCTAAAGATGTTCTTGAAAAGATTTTTACTGTTATTAGTCATGATTTAAAAGGGCCTATAGGAACGGCAAATTCATTTTTTGAATTATTGCTTGATAAATCTGATGAAATTGAATCTTCTCAAAGAGAAAAGTATCTTGAAATAATTGGGAATTCATTAAATTCAACACATTTACTGCTTGAAGATATTCTTAATTGGTCGAGAAATAGAATGGGTAAAAAAATTAGTATTTCGGATGTTTATGTAAAACAACTGGTTGATGATTTAATTCATACTATTGATGCAATTACATATACTAAAGAAATTGCAATTTCAAATAGTATAAGTGAAATGTATCATGTCTCTACTGATGAAAACTACCTAAAAATAATTATTAGAAATATTATTTCTAATGCCATAAAGTTTACTAGCCATGGAGGTGATATTTCTATTTCATGTACAAAAAATGATGATGTTTATTCTATTGTTATAAAGGACAATGGAGTAGGAATGTCTTCTGAATTAGTATCGAATATTTTATCAGGGAAGTATTATAATTCTTCTGAAGGTACTGTTGCTGAAAAAGGAACCGGCCTCGGGCTTATAATATGTTTTGAGTTGGCTAATAGTATAGGCGCTAAGATAAATATTGAAAGTGAACTAAATGTGGGAACAACCTTTATTATTGATATGCCAGGTTGTAAAGAGAACTGATTTTATCCCCAATTCATTAACATTACAGCAATACCTGCTATAAATAATCCAATCATTTGTAATTTTGAGTAAGTTTCTTTGAAAAATGTGATTCCTATAAATGTGGAAATAGTAATAAAACTAATATTATAAATTGGGAAAAATAAAGCAGAAGTAAATATTTCCAAGGATTTTAAAAAATAGAATGTAGATGCGAAATTGGCTATCCCTAAAAGTATGCCAAATATCCAATCTTTTGTCTTTGATGGTTTCTCTTTTTTAATAATAATTGAATAAAAAAATGAAGAAATAAATGCTATTCCAAAAATTATTCCTAAGAAAAACATTGAATTGGCAACAACGCCATTGCGTTGAGCTTCACGCAGAATACTATTATTGAAACCGCTTATAACAAAAATGATAAAAGGATAAATAATTATCGAACGGCTGAACTTTTGCTTTGTTTTAGGTTTAAAAATTAGAAAAACAGCAGGAATAGATGCAATAACACCAGCTAAATGAATCCCTATAATTTTTTCGTGATAGAATATTGCAGCCACTAAAATAGGGATAATTACAGAGATGTTTGAGGCTACAGATGTTAATGATATTCCTGATTTTTGTGTCGATAGTGATAAAAAGATAAATCCGACAAAAAAACTAATACCTAATAATAACGCAAATAAAGAATTTTGGTTTATTAAAATAGATTTGCTAGTGTCTGAAAAACTAAAACATAATATTGTTGAAGTTAAATAGCTTACTACTATAGCTATATTGGTATTTACTTTGAATGTTACATAAAGCCTAAACAATAGTAATATTCCTATTGAAAAGAATAGAGCTAAGGTAAAATATAACACAGACTATTGTTTTTTATAAAATTCATTTTGACTAGCAACCAAGCTTTCTTCATAGATGTTTATCAAAGTAAGTAATAGGAAGAAAATCTGATTATCTAGTTCTAAACTAATATCATCGTAGGCATCTTCTTCACTTTCAAATAAATCTAATGTGATAAAGTCTATTAATGTTCTTTGTGGATGCTTCGACAAATATGCTTCCATTTTATCGTCGAAATCTACATTATTTGAGCTTAATTCATCAAAAAATGTATTATTCTCTTCCTCTATTCTCTCAATTGTTTCCATTGTTATTTTTGGAAAGAATCGAAATCTATTAGTATAGGAGCGGTGTATCAAAAGGAAGAAGTAAATATATTTGTCGAAATATTCTTCAGCATCTTCAAAAATATCACCCATAGTTTGAACATAAACAATAATATGTTCTTGCATTTGCTCAACTTCATCCAGGTATTTCTTTAAACTGCTTTCTGTTAGTTTTTGCAAATATTCATCAGCTCTTTGAATAATATCTTCTTTAATCATAGGTTTTTATTTTGCAATTCTTATTCTAGCATCAACGGCAATAACTTTATCTTTATTTCCTAAAAGAGGATTTAAGTCCATTTCAATAATTTCCGGAGCATGATATACTAATGTAGAAAGTCGAATAATAACTTTGGCAAACTCATCTTCGTTAATCCCTTTTTGGCCTCTAACGCCTTTAATTATTTTATAACTTTTAAGTGACCTAATCATATTGTAGGCCTCATTGGGTTCAATAGGGGCAATTGCTACAGAAATATCTTTTAACACTTCAATAAATATTCCACCCATACCACAAAGGACCATATGTCCAAAATTATCCTCAAGTTTTGCGCCTACAAATAACTCTGTACCACTTAGCATAGGTTGCAAAAGAATCGAAGTAGTATCTTCAATTTTTATCATTCTCTCAAATTCATCTGTAAGTTGTTCTTTATTTTCTACATTAAGTACAACACCGCCGACATCTGATTTATGAATAGGACCAACTACTTTCATGACAAGTGGGTAGCCTAACTTTTTGGCTTCAATTATGGCATCTTCTACAGTATTTACTACAGCTTCACCTGCACGGGGAATATCCACGGCATCTAATAAAGCCTGTATTTCATTTGGTTTAAGATATCCTTCTTGAGCATAATCGATGATTGAGCGTATCCTTGCAATATCGACATTAGGAATTTCTGCTTTTTCGGGAGCAGGAAATGGTGTAAAAAATGAATTGCACAATGCTTTGCCTAAATTTACTTCATCAGGGAAGTTTATTCTTCCTTTTGCAAGAAAACTATTAACCTCATCTTTAGCTGTTAGGGTAGAAGGTAGTACTGGAAAAATAGGTTTACTACATGACTTCATCTTTTCGTCTAACAGCTCATATACATCAAATATTCTGGTTAGGCCGGGTGTCCCAAAAATGACGACCATCCCGTCTATATCCGGCATTTTATTATCAACATAATCGATAATGGTACCTAATTGTTCTGCTGTACCGGTAGCTAAAAAGTCAATAGGGTTGCTAACGGAAGAGCCTGGATATAGGTGAGTTAATAAATCATTAGCAATTTCACCTTCTATTCTAGGGACTTTTAATCCTCCATTGCTAAGAGCATCAGTTAGCATCACAGCTGGTCCGCCGGCATGGGTGATAATAGCAATATTTTTACCATTCAAACGAGGATGCATAAATACAGCAGCTACATTCATAAGTTCTTCTCTGCCATGGCATCGTACAATTCCTGCTTTTTTAAAGAGTGAATTCACTGCTAAGTCACTATTGGCTAAAGCTCCAGTATGTGAAGATGCAGCTCTGCTACCAGCTTCAGAAGAACCAGCTTTTATTGCAGCAATTCTACAACCTTTTCTTATTAATGAAGATGCGTGTTTTAATAGTTTTTTAGGATTCGCGATGGTTTCTATATATAAAATTTTAACTTTAGAACTTACTTTTTCGTCAAAATTATTATCTAAGTATTCTAGTATTTCTTCAACACCTATCTGTGCTGAATTGCCAACGGTATAAACTGATGAAAAACTTAGTCCTTTTGGGATTCCTGATTCTAAAATAAAACATGCTGTGGCTCCTGAACCACTTATAAAATCTATTCCTTTAGGATCTAATTTAGGAATAGGTTCAGTAAAAATACTATGATGATTAGAATTAAGTACACCGGTACAGTTTGGGCCTATCAAAGCACCGTCAACGGCATTAATCTTTGCAACGATATCATTTTCTAAAAGTTTTCCTTCATGATTTTCTTCGCTAAAGCCGGCAGAAATAATAATAAATGCTTTTGTGTTTTTCTTCTTGGTAAGTATATCAATTACATCAGGAGTGTATTTTGCTGCAATTGCAATAATTGCTAAGTCAACATTGGGTAGTTCTTCCGCACTATTGTAGCTTTTTATTCCTTGTACGACTGATTCTTTAAGGTTCATTACATATAAATTGCCTTTAAAATTACCATCAATTAGGTTTTTTAATATCTTGCCGCCTGGTTTGTTAATATTATTAGAACCGCCAATTACGACGATACTTTTAGGATTGATAAGTTGCTCGTTAATCATTTTGAGTGTGTTTAGTTTTATAAGGTTCTGTATTCCAGTTATTAATGTTGATTTATGAACGATGCACAAATTTACTATTAATTTTTAAGACTTCATATTTTAGTTTTTCAAAAAATACTTTTAATTAATTGATATTAATCTTCATTATTCAAGAAAAAATAATGTCAGCCTCAATTATCCGCCGTAATGAATTATATATTTATTAATCAGTTATTCAGTAAGTTGACAAGAGTACTTTTTATTCTTACGATGTACTAATCTGGAATACTATTGGCTTTCTATGAGACAAATTTCGAGTTCAGGTAAAGTTAGGATGTGTTGGTAGGTTTTGATGCCATGTATCTATACAAGTCCAAAACCATGAATAATCAGGATTAGTGTTTTATGTTTACTAAAAAAATAGAATATACATTATAGTTTACTTAAATATTTAATTTAAGGCTAATGCAATTTCTATTTACCTTTGCATCTGTATTTAATATTCTATATGAAACAAAAGTTAGGTATATATTGGTCACGTTTTATACGTAATTTTGGACAAGGTTTACTTTTAATTGTCCCATTAGCGACTACATTATTTGTACTTTATTACATTTTTGAGTGGCTAGATACTCTTATACCGATAGAAATTCCGGGATTAGGAGTTTTGATTATTATAGTAGGTGTAAGCATAGTTGGAGTACTAGCTTCGTATATTGTGAAGACTCCTTTATTCAATTGGTTTAACAAATTTATAGCAAGGACACCTATAGTTAAGATTATTTACAGTTCTGTTAAGGATCTTTTATCGGCTTTTGTAGGTAATAAAAAGAAATTTACCAAGCCTGTACTAGTAAAGATTTCTGATGAGACTAGTCAGATTGGATTTTTGACACAGAATAGCCTAACGGATTTAGGTATTAAGGAAGGTTTGATAAGTGTTTATATTCCATTCTCGTTTAGTATAATGGGTAATCTATATATTGTTCCAAGGGAAAATATTACGATACTAGATTCGTCTCCTACAGAAACAATGAAATTTGTTATTTCAGGAGGCGTTACAGACGTTAATGAACAACGAAAAGAAAAAGAAATAGAGGAAACAAACAAGTAAAATTATATATGATGAATTGGGAATTAGAAAAAATAAGCGAAGAAGAGATTCAGAAAGAAATAAGTGTTATTTTAGAAAGGAAGTCATTATTAAATGATAAACAACAACTACAATTAATTCTTAACTGTATTGATCTTACGACTTTAGAGGGTAAGGATAATGACAGAAAAGCAATAGAATTGTGTAAACAAGCGCGTAGTTTTAGCGAAAATGGTCCGGATATTCCAAATGTAGCAGCAGTTTGCTTTTATCCTCCATTTGCAGAGGTTGCCAAAAGTCAACTATTGGAAACAGGGATAAAAGTGGCATGTGTTGCAGGTGCCTTCCCTAGTGGTCAATCACCATTAGATTTGAGAGTAAAGGAGGTTGAATATGCTGTTTCTAAAGGTGCTGACGAAATTGATATGGTTATCTCAAGAGGTAAATTCTTAGAAGGAGATTATAATTTTGTTTATAATGAAGTAAAAGCAATAAAAGAAGCTTGCGGTGATGCACATTTAAAAGTTATTTTGGAAACTGGTGAATTGCAGACTGCTGCAAATATTAAACTTGCCTCTGAAATTGCTATAGCTGCGGGTGCTGATTTTATAAAGACTTCTACCGGTAAAATGAGTCCTGCTGCTACTATTGAAGCATTTTATGTTATGCTAAATGTGATAAAAGAGCATTTTAATAAGACCGGTAAGATGATTGGTATTAAGCCTGCCGGTGGTATTTCTGATGTTGATGTAGCTAAACAGTATATTCTGGTTTTGGAAAATGTTTTGGGTGAAAAATGGATGAGTAATCAATGGTTTAGAATTGGAGCTAGTCGTTTAGCTAATAGAGTTTTAGAAGCATTACTTTCTAAATAAATTAATAATAATTTTAGTAATAATTATATTACAATAATATAAATAGAATATTTTATGAGTAAAAAGAAGACATTTTTATTGTGGACAATTACAGTAGTAATTACAATAAGTGCAATGGTTTATCAACGTATGACAGGGCCTACATATCCTAAAAAGGTTAAAGTAGAGATTGCAGATAAAGAGTATGTTTTTAAACTATTAAGGTCTAATGAAATAGGATCGCCATGTGATATTAACCTTAATATTGAAGATGAAGATGTTAAAGCTATAATTTTTTATAAAAAATATAAAGTTGATGAACCCTGGACTGAAGTTGAAATGCAGCCAAAAACAGTGAAAGAAAAACGTATGCTTTCAGCAATATTACCGGAGCAACCTGCTGCAGGTAAAGTAGAATATCATATTTCATTAATTAAGGGAGACGAAAAAGTAGAAGTTCTTAATGGAGAACCTGTAGTTGTTCGCTTCAAAGGTTTTGTTCCTCGATATATACTCATCCCTCATATTATTTTTATGATTATTTCTCTTTTTGTTGCCACAAGGGCAGGAGTTGAAGCTATTGCTAATGGTGATAAAACAAGAAAATATGCCAGACTAACATTGATATCTTTGGGTATTGGAGGCCTAATTTTAGGACCATTGGTTCAGTTAAATGCTTTTGGAGAACTTTGGACAGGATGGCCATTTGGTGGAGACTGGACTGATAATAAGACTATATTTGCTTGGTTGTTTTGGTTAATAGCTTTTATAGTATTGCGTAAAAGACCTCACAATAAATTGTGGCCTATAATAGCAACTATTGTAATATTTGCTATGTATATGATTCCTCATTCAATGGGTGGTTCAGAATTAGATAATAGCACAGGAAAAATAACTACCGGACTTAAAGAATAATTGTTTTTTTATTATGTTGAATTTTCATTTATGAAAAAGATTCTAACTTTTTTCTCGTATATAGTAATATTCCTTTTTTTCTTGTCTATTTTTGGATGGATAGTATTTCATATTCAAAAAGGAGATAAGGACTATGGTTTTTTAAACGAACCAATTAAGTTTCTTTATACTTTTCCTGATATGTTTTCTCAATCGGTGGAAGAAGCAAAAAAATTACCGGCCACTTTTGTAGAAACACCACAAGATTTTAAATCGATAAATAATCTTGCAACTGATGTAAAAGCACTTGTAGCATATTCCGATACTAGTGATTCCAGAACTATTGCTTTGATGAATCTACGAACCGATTCCGTTTATTATAAATGGACAGTTCCTAACAAACATCAAGAGCATGCAAGAGTTGAAAATCCTTTATTATTGCCTAATAAATCAATTATTTATTCATTCGACGCTGCTAGTGGTCTTCGAAGAATTGATTCTCTTGGGAATATTATCTGGATACAAGATAGTGTAAAACATCATCATTCTATGAATTTAGATAAAAATGGAGATATTTGGATTTGTGGTTTTGAGCCTGTTTATTATGCTACCGGCACATATAAACTTAATGGCAGAAGTGTTTTTTATATTGATGATTTTGTAACTAAATTGGATACAGCAACAGGAAAAATACTCTTTAATAAATCATTTTCTGAAATATTAAGGGAGAATGGATTAGAGTATTATATATTAAAATCAAATGCTATTGAAGACCCATTACATATCAATGATATTGAACCCGCTTTGAAAACTACAAAATACTATAATGAAGGCGATTTGTTTATCAGTTCGAGGAATATGTCGTTCATTATGCAATATCGACCATCAACAAATAAAGTTATTAGAATGATTGAAGGGCCCTTTGTTAGTCAACATGATGTTGATATATATCATGATAGTAGTTTAGTGTTTTTTAATAATAATTTTTATACAAATTGGACGAATAAAAGCATGGCTCCACCAAAAGATTCTTCTACATTGCAATTTGTTGGAAACATATATTCAACAATAGCTCGATATGATTTGTGGAATGATAGTATTTCTTTTATAGAACAAAAAGCATTTATTGATAACGAGATTTTTACAGAAACAGAAGGCTTAATAGATTTTATTGATGATTCTAATGTTTTTGTTGAAGAACAGAATACAGGTATTTTATGGATATTAAACGGTGATAGTGTTGTGTATAAAGATGTGTTGAAATCTCAACATAAGGGGTATCATCATTTGCCAAATTGGACAAGAATAATTAAATAATATGATGGAATTATTATATATAGGACCAGGACTAGGGATAGGAACAATAATCCTTATGTTTGTAATTGGAGGAATAGTACTTTTTGCATTTGGATATATATTTTGGCTTAAATTAAAACGATTTTTTAAGAAAAAGGATAAATGATTTATTTTATTTCGCTTGGTTTTGGTGCTTCTCTGACTTTCCTTATATTGTTATGGAAAAGGACTTGTTTTCATAATGTTGCTGAAGGTAGTATAGGATTAGTAAATGAACTTTTAGGAGAAGCTGATGATGATGTGCTTATAAAGCAGATTCAGTCAAGTACTAATAAGTTACTCATTGATCTTTTTAAGATGTTTTTACTGATTGTTGTTGCAATAGCTATTGGTAGCATACCCGTAGTTGTTTATTGTGTTGCAATTTCAAAATCTATATCAGAATTAGATTTATCATCTTTGTATTCTATAATTTCAATCTCTATTGGAGCTAGTTTACCATTTATAATTCCTTTTAATAAAAAGTCGAATAATGGTTATTCTGAACTTTCAAAATTGCTTCATAGGATGATGTTGGATAATTATAATGTAGCAAAGAAACTTTTTAGCATTGAATCTAAAAGCATAACAAAAAAAGGACTTAAAACTCGAAATGATTTTGTAGTAATTTCTGGTTTAGCTCGAGCAGGGACAACAAGTCTGATGTCTGATTTGTCAGATTTAGATGGATTTGTGTCACTTTCTTATGCAAATATGCCTCTTCTTACTGCTCCAAATTTATGGCGTAAAGTATATAAGCCAAAACACGAAAAACTAAAGGAACGAAGTCATAAAGATGGTATAATGATTGGCTATAATTCCACGGAGGCTTTAGAAGAATATTTCTTTAAAATGATGGCTGATGATGATTATATTCATGAGAATTACGTCTCGGAATATGAATTAGGTGAAGAGGAGTACTATAATTATTTGAAGTATCAGCGCAATATTAAGAATGATGATTCAAAATTATATTTAGCTAAAAACAACAATTTTCTTATCAGATATAATTCATTAAGGCAGTATAATGACGATTTTCTGTTATTTATACTCTTTAGAGATCCCTTGACTCATGCAGCCTCATTAATGGAGAAACATAAAGATTATATTAAATTACAAAAAGAAGATGATTTTGTACTTGAATATATGGACTGGCTTGGTCATCATGAATTTGGATTGCATCAAAAACAATTCTTATTTAATGATTCTACACTTATAGAAGGAGAAAAAGACAAAATAGATTATTGGTTGAAAATATGGATAAATTATTATTCTCATGCTATAAGAATTAATCATAAGAATACAATTTTTGTCGATTATGCCAATTATTGTAGTAATCCAACTCAAATAGTATCATCTATAGTTAATAAGGCAGGTTTAAATGTGAATTTGTCAGAATTGCAACCATTTAATAATAGAAGAAAATCTAATACTGAATACTCTAAAGATTTATTAAACAGAGCAGAGAATTTATACCAGGAGCTTCGAACTAAGGTTAACCCGGATTATTTTTCAAACACCCAAATTTAAGTGCTTTTTTAAGCTAGCCCGTCCCCGAACTTGTTTCGCTATTTATTGCTCATTTATACAATTTGCTTTGCTTTTGTATGAATAATGTGGGTTAAATAAAAAAGGCGACATTTAAGTCGCCAATTTTAGAGAGCAATTGTTATTAGAATAGTACTTTTATTTTTTCATAGAAAGAATGCCAACGGCACAGCCTGGTTTACCATCTAGGAAAGAAATATATATTTTGTAAATAGCAGTTTTGCTACAATAAAATTCAAATGCTTTAAAATCTGTTTTGCTTTTTGTATGATATGTACTTGCAACTAATTTATTACCATCAAAAAGTTGTAAAATAGCTTCCCCTTCATAATCAAGGGCACTACAAACATCAAATTTGTAAGTATTTCCTTTTGATAATAAAACAGAAAAACGAGCAACAGGCAAATCAGTAGGATTTGTAGCTGCAGCAAGTTTTGCACGGTATTGTTGTAAGAATACAGAGTTGCTTGATATATTATGGCAACAGTTTGTTACAAGAGTCTGATTGCATTGAGAGTAAGCAAAACTTTTAGCTATTAATACTAGAATAATAATGGTTAATATCTTTTTCATAATGTCTTCTTTATGCGTTTATGTTAATGAAGCTATTACGTATTTTCTCCACTTCTGCTGCAATCTTAGCAATCTGTTCGTCAGTTATATTTACTTTACTTTCATCATTCTGAACAATAACAAGCATTCCATTTACTATTTTAGATTCAGGTTCTGAATCAGTAGTTACAATACTTATATCATCATAAATTGTTTTCAGATTTTGAAAATCACTTAACAACTGTGCAAATTGTGGGTCAGATTTATAATTATTAAATATAAGTATTAGATTATTAAGAATAAGTTTTTGTTCTCCAATCCTTTCTGCAATTTTTTCATTGCTTTTATCAGTATACACTTGAGTGGCCAAGTAAGTACTTTCAATCCATACACCGGTAACAATTAATGTACTGATATTTGTCCTGTTATTTTCCCTTAAATAATCATCCATATTATTAAAACTGGAAATGGAAGTGTAGATAAGAGAATCAAGGTTATTAGAATTTGACGCCAAACGTTTTAATAGATCAAAATCAAAGAATTGACCAACTTTTAGTTTGTTTGACAAATCATTAATTGCAGAAACTGTTGACATTACAGAGCTTGTCTTTTCATAAAGGTTTAAATAACCAAGGTCAGTACCTAAGATGCCAAGGTTTACAGCACTATTAAAATCACCAACAACATTATCGATATTATCGGTGGAACTGATATATTCCTTATTAAATGGTACATTCTCGTCTAAGAGGAGTGAGGCAATTTCTATTGGTGAAGATACGTTGTCAATAAGTTCAGTCATGCTTTCTTTTGCTACACCAATTGATTCTGGAGCAATAATAGAGTCAACTTGTGTAAAGTCTTCATTACTTTCATTAGTGGAGTTGGAACAAGAGTACGTAAGTCCACTCGCAAGTAGCATTAGAAGTAAATGTTTTAGTTTCATAAAGGTCAATTTCAATTCATGATATATTTATATGAGATGCATATAATAAATATCAATGTTTATTAGAATTAAATTTAAATTGTAATAGTTTTCGCAATCCGTTAGTCCTAAGTATAAAGAACAGTAATATGTTAAACAGCCATATTATACTAATATTAAAATAAAAAGTTTCATAATATCTCCCTAAAAAATGTTTTCTG
Organism: Bacteroidales bacterium; assembly: GCA_027064095.1. Classification (GTDB taxonomy): domain Bacteria; phylum Bacteroidota; class Bacteroidia; order Bacteroidales; family UBA1556; genus UBA6267. Next base: position 39,587 of record JAMOQI010000082.1, read on the forward strand.
GGTGCAAAAAGATGTGAGCGAATATCTAAAGGAGAATCAATATTAGGGTCTGTATAAATAGCATCAACATGTTGTATGAGATTGTTGTTGTAATTTATTATTTTGTTTTTTTCATAGAATTGTGTCACAATATCACTAATAGCTTCATTATGATATTTGTTGCGTAAGGCGTAATATTTGTCTTTTTGTGTTGATAGATATTTATTTATTTTCATACTAAGTCTATTATGAGCTAAATAAAACTCATAATTATAAATACTGTCGAGTTTAACAATGAAAGTATTATAGCTATTGAAATATGCAGTATTAATCTTTTTTTGATCTGTTGTTAGTAATAAATTATTTTGTAGTTCCGGATATATGGAAACTTGTTTTTTGTATTCATTTGATAGTAGTTCAATGTTATTTCTGAGACCTTCCTCATATTCCATATTACCAATGTTCTTTTGTACACTTTTTAGGTATTTTTTTAGTTCAGGAATATAATATACTTGATGAAAGTCAGCCTTACTTTCTTTTTTCTCCAGATTATAAAAATGTTTTTCAAATTTATTATTCACAAATTGATTTACAATTAGTGCTTCGTAAGCCCATTTACTCACCATAGCCTCGGCTATAATGGGCACTTTATCTATTCTTGCAATATTTTTATTCATCTTGTCGAAACTAAACATTGCGCCTCCTAAAACCATTTGAGGAATTATAAGGAGTGGAATAATGATATAAATGGTTACGACTTCATCAAAAGAGCTGGAAATAATCAATCCTAGCAGGTTGGAAAATACTGAGACGCTAAAAAAAGTCAGCCAGTAGCTAAATCCCATTCCACTTATTTCTAAAACAGAATTACCTATTAGAATAAATAGTAGAGATTGGACTGTGGAAATTAATAATAGAATTGATATTTTGGCCAATAAATATGCAGTTTTGCTCAAATTAAGAAATGCTTCTCTTTTTAATATTTTTTGGTCTCTTATAATTTCTTCAGCGCTGATAGTTAAGCCAATAAATATTGCTACAATAATACTCATAAAAATATATTGAGGTATATTTTCATTAAGTCTAAAAATATATTTATCTCCGGTAGGGATATATTTAATAATATAGCTTAAAATAAAAGCAAGTATAGGAGCTTCGAGAAATGCAATCAGAATGTATGTTTTATTACTTAGCTTAGACTTTAAATCTCTTTGGAAATAAATCCAAGTTTGTTTAATTTTAGAAGGGATATCTAGATTTATTTCTGGAGCGGAGTTCTCTTCGGAGATTTTTCTATTAGTTGTTTGTTCAAGGTAAAGATTATTCCAGTCTTTAGGTTCTTTTTTTCGTTTGGAATTGTAGTTTCCATATTCATCTACTACTTCTCGGTGAATAATATTAAATAACTGTTCGGCATTTACATTTCCACAACTAGCACATTGAGCTTGCTCGTAGGAAGCTTGACCATCTTTTTGTTTAAAATAACTAATTATTTCAACAGGGTTGTCATACTGAATCATATATCCACCTTCGTCAAGGAGAATTACCTTATCAAAAATTTTATAAATATCTGATGATGGTTGATGAATAACAACAAATATCAATTTCCCTTTATGTGATAGTTTACGTAGTAGATCCATCACATTTTCTGAATCTCTTGATGATAATCCACTTGTTGGCTCATCAACGAATAGGATAGAGGGCTCGCGAATTAATTCTAAAGCAATATTCAATCTTTTTCGCTGGCCGCCACTTATAAGTTTATTCAATACACTACCTACCTTTAGGTCTTTAATGTCGAATAAATCTAATGACATTAGGGTGTTGTTAACAAGCTCGATAAGTTCTTCTTTGGATTTGTTGTTATAGCAAAATTTAGTGTTAAAATATAGATTTTCAAATACTGTTAAGTTTTCAATAAGTAAATCGTCTTGAGGTATAAATCCTATTGCACCTTCTAGTTTTTCTTTTTCTTTATGTAGGTCTATATTGTTTATTCTAACAGAACCTGTGTTTGGAGTATAACTTCCGGACAATACACTTAGAAGAGTTGATTTCCCGGAACCTGATGCTCCCATAATGGCAACAAGGGAGTTTTGTTGCTCATATATGTTCATTGGGTGCAATCCAATTTGAGAATCATTAAATTTGTAGCTTATATTTTCTGCTACAAAGCTTATTTTTGTTCCTTTATTATCTTTTATAAAACTCTCAAAAATATTTGAAAAGTAAATAGGCTTACTAACCGGAGTTTTTATTGTACTTCCAGGATTGAAAACAAAGCTTTGGTTCTTTGATAAAGTTAATCCGTTGAGTGTTAATTCTTGATTTCCAGAATATCTAACTAAATATAAATTGGTGCTGGAAATATGAAGAAAAATAAGCTGACCATCTAGTCTGTTATATTCTAAATAATTATCTTGTTTTACTTTTTTATTGGAAATAACAATGAAACTGGAAACAGGAAGGATGTCTTTATCAGTGGAGAAAACAAGTTTTTTTAGATCGTCAAATTCTTTTAAGTCGATATTAAAAACTTCTGCAATAGTATGTATTATCTCTATCCTTTGGAGGCTTTCTTGTTCTGAAATCATTTCAAGAAGACGGATAGTGGCAATTACTTTTTGTTTATGATCGAGGGTTTTGTTGATTCTTTTACATATTTTTAAAATACGTACCGAATCGGTCATGGATGTAAGCTTAGAGTTTTTTCGCTTTAAAGCTTTTAATTTCGACTCTTCTATTTGTTCATCAAAAAGTTTTAAGTAAGTATCAACATCGTTGAGGTTTAGCTCGTTGTGTAGGAAATTTTGTACATAAAGGCGCTCTTGTTCAAATTGCTCACTATCTTGATGGGCAATAATAGCAAATAATTGCATTAGCGCTTTTAGTATTTCTTCACTCATGAGCTTTTATTTGGAATGTAAAGATTGCAATATTAAGAATAAAGTTAAAATATTATGTCTCAATAAAGAGGTGAATGTTTTTATATTTATATAATAATTATTAGTTAAAAAATATAAAAAAAACTGTGCATATACTACTGTTTATAATAAATATCCTATTGGAGAAAAGAGAATATTAAACAAACAGAGTCTGTAATAAATTATAAACAAATTAATTCGAATGGAATATCAACAAGTTCAGAATATTCTTCACCGGCTTCTTCCATATCTTCATCATCTTCGGTATAGAACCATTTAATAGTACAATTATGGCCATTTTCTACCATTTCTTCTATTATCATAAGAATGTCAAGCAGAAGTTTTGATGAAGCGGTATTAAAATAGTTCATTTTAATATGTAGTTCTGTAAGTTCGTTAGGAGACTTTGCATATTCTTTAAGCCAATCCAAAATAGGCTCATAAAAAAGAGATGCGTCTTCTGGTAATGAACGTCCTGATATTTCAAAGATATTATTCTCAGGATCAAACACAATCATAGGTGTATCTTCTTTTGCTTCTATTTTTATAGTCTTCATATCTGATTATTTTAGATTACGTGAAACTTGAGTTGTAAGAATAAAGAAATAAGCGTCATCACCAATTTCTTTAAAAGTATAACCTAATTTGTTACCCGATTTTCGAGCTATATCAATTAGGCCTAAACCGGCACCTCCGCGGTCAGATATTTTGCCAATCTTCATCTGTTCTTTATGTAATTGCTTAAGTCCGGCTTTATCTAATTTATTTATTTTTATTAATAGCTCTTCCATTATTTCTTTATCATCAGAATGAACAACATTACCAGCGATGATAAAATAGTCGGTAAGGGATTTGGCTATAAGAAAAGTACCTATACCTTTTAAGTCGTCTTTAATACCTTTAAGGTTTTGGGCATGTTTACTAATATTCTGAAGGCTTTCAACGATAATGTGAAATACTTTCATTTGCAATGCGTTAGGCTCGGCGTCTTTGGCCATATTCTCTTCAGTTAGAGCTGTAAATGCCTTTGTGATTTGATGAGTTACTTCTCCCTCGTAGATTAGATTTATTTGATTTATCTTCATATTACGATAAAAATCAAAAACATAATCGTGAAAGATTTCATTCATGAGTTTTTTCTCCATGATTATTTTGTATTTAGTTGTTTATATTTCTATTCCTATTAACAATATATCATCTATCTGACGATAATTTCCTTGCCATGTATTTAATCTATCGGCAAATATAGTATGCATTTCTTTTAAATTAACATTAGGATTATCATTAATTATCTTTCTTACTTGTTTCTCTTGGAATTTCTCAAAACTATTTTCTTTAAATTGGTCTGCTAATCCGTCAGAGAAGATAAATATCCTATCATTCTTTTGTAAGTCTATTTCATGAAGAATGAAATCTTTAGCTTTCTTTTTAGGAGTTATACCACCAATTGCACGCCTATTACCTTTTATTTGAATAAGCTCGTTTCCTCTTTGAATATATAATGGTCGGTGTGCTCCGGCAAAGTATAGTTTCTTCATGTCTTTACTAAACTGGCAAAATGCGATATCCATACCATCTCTGGTATTTCTGCTTCCATTTTCTTGTTTAAGGGTACGTTTAACTTCTTTGTCGAAAATGCTAAGTATTTCTGCAGCTTTTGCTTTAGGATGAGAATTTACTATGTCATTTAAAAGGAAGTATCCAATAAAGCTTAATAATGCTCCAGGCACTCCATGGCCGGTACAATCTACCGCTGCCAGGTAAATGCCATTGTCATTTTGTTTAAACCAAGGGAAGTCGCCACTTACTACATCTCGAGCTTTGTAGAAAATAAATGAATTTCTGAAATACTTATTTAAGATATCATCTTTAGGAAGTATTGCAGTTTGAATCCTTTGAGCATAATTGATACTTTCTGTTAATTTAAGGTTTTTGTCTATAATTTCCTTTTCAATAGCTTTAATATCAGATATATCATGAGCAACAATCAATATAGATTCCAGTTCTTTTTCTTCGTTAAATTCAGGGATGCTACTAACTTTAAGATAGTGAGTTTTAGAATCTAATAAAATTTCGAATTCGGTTTCTTGTTTTTCTAATACTTTTATGGAAGAATTAATTCTTTCTTTAATAAATGATCTAAATTCATCAGAAATATTAATTTCATTAATGTTTAAACCTTGTAATTCATCTGGTTTATAAGGTAAATATTCTTCTACTTTTGGGTTTGCATAATGGAATTTTCCTTTTCTGCCAAAACGCATTATTAAATCAGGACTATTCTCTGATAATGCTTGCATCTGACTCTTAAGACGTCTGTCTTTTTCAGCAATCATTTGCAATGTGATATCTCTGGTGTTGAATATCAAACCTTCAATTGCTGGATTGTCAAGCATATTTTTACCAGTTGTTTCCATCCAAATTTCACTACCATTGCTTGTATAATGCTTAAATTTATAGTTTACCTTTTCATTAGGGTATTTATGTAGTTTGATAAAGTTTTCTTTCACAAGAGTGATAAACTCATTTGGAATTCTATCAGTTGCCCGCATCCCAATAACTTCTTCAGGAATATAACCAAGAATTTTTTCTGCAGAAGGACTTTCATATTTGATTTTTCCTTTTGCATCAAATATTGTAATAATTTCTGAAGCATTTTCTAATAAAGAATGTAGTCGAGTTTTTGCTGACTCCACTTCTTGAATTTGTTTTTCTAATTCATTATTACTTCTTTCAAGCTCTTCATGAGTCATTCGCATTTCTTCTGCATTTTGCTGCAACTCTTCTTCGTTTTCTTTTAATTCTTCTGTAAGAATTTGAGCCTCATGAAGCAATTTTTCAGTGTTAAGATTCATTTGTACGCTGAATAATACTTGTCCAATTATAGGTCCAAGTTCTTCCATTAATAAAATTACCTTTTGAGGTATATAATCTTGGATATCAGCTATTTCTATTATGCCTTGCACTTTTGTTTCGCTTATTAACGGCATAATAAACAAACTACCGGGTTTTTTGTCGGTGATAATTCCGGAAGTAATACTAACAAATTCTTCCGGTATTTCTGTTCTGTAAATACTTAAGCGTTCGTAGGCAGCTTGTCCTATTAATCCTTCACCAACTTTAAAAGACTGATGAATAAATTTCTTACGTTTATATGCATATGCTGCTGTTAAATTAAAATTTTCATTTTCTTCATTATAAATATAGAATCTACCTTGTGTGATATCACAATAATCAAGGATTTTCTTTATAACATTATAGGATAAATCGTTTAGGTTGTTGTATTTTCTTAATTCTTTTGATATTAATTCTTTACCCTCATTAATCCAAATATTTGTTGACTCTTTTTCTCTGTTTTTTACCAAATTATTACGCATCATTATCAATGAGCGTGTGAGTAGATCGTCTTTATTCAGATTTCCAAAATTACTATTCTCAAAATCACCTTCCCCTATGCTTTTAGCAAATAAAGCATTGTTTGTTATGATATTATTTTTTTGTTCAAGTTTATATTCATAATGATTTTTCTTCATTAAAAATACTGTTCCAAAATAATATGCTATCCCTCCAAATATTATAGGGATAAACCAAGTAATAATAATTGATGGATAGTTCTCATGAATATATATAAATTTATTTGTACCCTCAGGTACATTACCAGTACTACTATTGACAAGAAATAAAATATATGTTGAGAAAAGTAAACCAATTATTACTCCACCAGCGAGGAGTTGTTTTAAGAGTATGGTTTCGTTTTTTGAATATTTGTTTTTCATATCTTAATTTTTCAAGATTTTAAGATTTTAGAATAGTCATTAGCAAAGTTTTGTAATAGTTCAAAACAATTATTATTATTTGATTTCATATCTGCAAATTCCATAACAATTGTTGTTTTATCGTTTACCACTATAGGGATAATATAAATATTTTTAGGAAGAATATCTCCACTACCCGAAGTTATTCTTAAATAATTATCAGGGATATTTTTAATAATTGTAGCTTTTTTATCCAAAGCTACTTGTCCATGAAGTCCATCTCCTAATTGAAATGAGGGAGGCTTAGTATCAGAGTACAGAGCATAATTTACCCAATTCTCAAACTCATTTTCATCGTTTAGTTTGAAACTTACAGCTAAATCAAATTCTAAGTTTCTACATATTGTGGAGATACATTTTTCAACAAACTCATCACTTTCAAAATCTATCTTTTTGTCAGAAAATAATGATTTAGTATTTAATGAATATTCTTTAATATCCTTAGTTTTATTTTCAGTTTTTAGTTCAGCGTTATTAAGGTTATCATTTTTATCAGCTTTTGTAGCTGTTGTTGTAAGTATAAGTCTCCAGTTTATAAAAAAGCTTCCTGTTGATAATATAATAATGGACCATACAAATAAATGAAATTCACCGCTATATTTTTCAATTTTATAACTGGAAAAATAATTATCCATTCTAAAATATGCCATTATTACTAAAGCAATAATTGCAATTAGAATGACAGTATTTGTAATTCTCAATATTTGTAAGTTTTTGTATTTCATTTTCTTGGTAGTTTAAGGATATAGTTTGTTATTTGTTCTGGTGAAAAAATATGGTCTATTTTAGTAAGCTGCTTTGCAGCCTGTGGCATTGTTCGAGCTTGAGATAAAGCGGGGTCTTGAATAATTGTTGTTCCTCCATTAATATTAACAGACTTCATTCCTAAAGCGCCATCTTTATTAGCTCCTGAAAGAAGTATACCAAGCATTTTACTTCTAAAAATACGTGCTGCCGTATTAAAAGTTATGTCTATTGCCGGTCTAGAGTGGTTTACATTGTCATAGGTTGAAAGACTAAAATGATTTCCCAATTCAACCATAAGATGATAATTTGCCGGAGCAAGATAAATACTGCCACTACTTATGTGCATTTTATCATATGGTTCAACAATTGGTAAATTACTTTTTAATTCTAAGGCTTCAATAAAGCCACTTCTAACATGCTTAAGCCTATGTAAACATAAAATAATTGGTAAAGGAAAATCTTTTGGAATTTGTGATATCAATTTGATAACCACTCTGAAACTTCCTGCAGATCCACCAATTACAATATATTTAATGTTTTTTTCTATCATTAAAAATGTCTTTTATAAAATTTCTCTTCTTCGTTATAAACTTTAAACTTTTTGTCGATGTCAAAAATGGCAATATTTTCTTTAATACCTGTAATAAGAAAACCTCCTCCTTCCATTTTTTTATGGAATAGATTAATTATTTTTTGTTCTCTTACATGTGTATAACTAATAAATTTGTTTCGGAAAAGGATAAGATTTGGATTAAAAGGAAGGTTAATATCTTCCATGCTATTCTTGTAAATAAAAGTGTTTTTAATTAATTCTTTCTTGATAAAGATACTTTGATCTATTCTTTCAATATAATTATTGAGATCGTCTGATTCGTCAATTCGTTTAATATTATTTTCAGAATTTGAAATTATTGTTGAGCTAATTATACCTTTTCGGCAAAGTTCCAAATTGCTCTGACTCATATCGCTGATGATAATTTTACTCTTGTTTATTAATTTATATTTATGCAAATAAATCAAGAGGCTAAAGTATTCACTTCCCTGACTAACTTCCGGAATCCATATTCTCAATGGCTTTTTTACTAGTATTTTATCTAAGATGTCCTTTTTTAGCAATCGCCACATAGCAGGGTCTCTAAATAAGCTTATATGTTCACAATAAATACATGATAATAATTTGTCGAATAGTCTTTTGTCATTTTTTATAGCGTTGATAAATGAGCTGACTGTAGCATATTTGCTATATCTCATTACAGCAGATATATTTCTATTCATGGCTCCCATAGAATACTGACTTAAGTCAATATTATGGGTGCTTTTTATAGCAGAAATAATGTCTTTATAATTTATAATGCTTAATGTCGTGTCCATATGCAAATAAGTCAAAAGATGACCTAAATTAAGAATAGCCGTCAAAAATGAAATTCCTTGTACGCAATAATAGGGGTAAAAGGTTTCATGAAAATGTTATTGTTTTAAAAACAATTTGCCTCTTTTCTTAAATTTAGATAGATTTGGGCCTAAAATGCTTTCGTGAACACCTAAGAGGAGGTAAGAATCCGGATGTAAATTATTGTAAAAACTTTCTATAATTCTGGATTGTAACTTTTGATTATGATAAATGAGAACATTTCTGCATGATATAAGATCTAAATTGGCAAAGTCTAAATAAGGTTTTTTAACTAAGTCATTTTGAAAGAAAATAATCTTTTTCTTAAGAAAATCATGCATTGTAATTGTATCTCTGGATTTGTCAATTTTGAAATACTTTTTATAATCGATATTTGTATCTTCGTCATAATTTAAAGGGTTATTTCTAATAACCTTATTAAAATTGCTGATATAATCTAAATTGTTACGGTATCGATATTCTCCTTTTTTTGCAATATTTAGTACTTTGGTATTAATATCACTGGCAAAAATTCTAACTTTGTCTTCCAACCCTAATACATGCAATAATATAGCCATTGAGTATGCCTCTTGGCCAGTAGAACATCCGGAAATCCAGATGTTTATTGTTTTTCTTTTTCGAAGAATTGTAAAAGTATTAGTTCTTAAGAATAGCCACACTTCAGGATCTCGAAATAATTCTGTTGTATTGACGGTAATCTCTTCCATCATATTATCAGCGAAACTTTTACTTGTTGTAATAGATTGTTTTAATTGTTCAAAACTTAAATTCTGATTTATCATCAATCTATTAATACGCCTTAGTAAAGACCCTTCTGCATAATCTGTAAAATCAAATGAAGTATATTGCTTAATAGTAAATTTTATATCTTCAAATTCATCTTTTGAGAGCATGGCTATGATTTAGCATATAATTAAGTTGCAAATATAATTAATGTGATAACATAAATGACATATTTTTCCTTTTTCTATTCATTTGCATATATCTTTAAAAATGCTATGGAATAATTTTATTCACTAGTTGCACTAATTTTTTGCATAAATAAAAAATATTTCTTTGTTGAGTAAGTTTTATTAAAAAAATATAGAGTTGTTTTTTTAAAATATTTATAAGATAAGTCAGTTTTATATTTGAGATTAGTTATGATGAAAATTATAAAATCCTTATAATCAATACTAAAAATGTTATTTGTAAAACAACAATGAATAAATATTTTTTATGAAGTGGTAAAATATTTATTTTTGTTATTTTAATAACATAAATATTAATATTGTTTAAACCAAAATTTTTTAGATATGAAAAACTTAGTAATCATAATGATAACTCTTTTCTTAGGGTTAAATTTAAATGCACAAAAAATAAAACCTTATGTTTTAGGAGCTATAAGTAATAAAACTATGGCAGCAACAAAAGCTATGGTAAAAACAAACCTTCAATCCTCAGGTTTAAAGGTTATTGGTGAATATATGCCGGCAAAAGATTCCAGGCGTTGGATAATGGCGGTTACAAGTTCAGATTTAGCTTCTGCTGTTAAGAGAGAAGGTGGCTTAAGAGGTTTTGCAGCAGTATTGCGTGTGGCAATTACAAAGGAGGGTTCAAATGTGAATATTACTTATACTAATCCTTTTTATTGGGGTAATGCGTATTTTCAAGAGGATTTCCCAAAAGTAGAGGCAAACTATAAAGCGTTTAATGATAAACTAATAGTTGCAATGAAAAAATCTGGTACATATATAGGAACTTACTTTGGCTCAGAAAAAGGTGTTGATATTGATGATGTTAGAGAATATCAATATATGTTTGGTATGCCTGAATTCGATGATATAGTTACTTTGGGAGAATATTCTTCTTTCGATGCAGCAAAGAGTAGGTTAGATGCAAATATTAAAGCTGGAATATCAGGATTAAAACTGGTTTATGCTTATGAAATTCCCGGTACAAAATTAAAACTTTATGGATTTGCAATTAATGGAATCAACGGGGAGTCTTCATTTTTACCTATCATTGATTTAGGAACTCCCAAACAGACAGCATTTTTGCCTTATGAAGTTTTAGTGAATGATAAAGAAGTTGTGATGCTACATGGTAGATATAGAATTGCGTTGGCATTTCCTGATTTATCTATGGGGACATTCTCTAAAATTATGTCAACACCTGGTGATATTGAAGAAGCTTTGAAGAAGCTTTGTAAATAGCAGATAGTCTAGTTTACATAATATTTTTTTCTTATTATAAAGTCAATGGCATTCCAGACTTGTTATCAGAAATCACGAAATTTATTGCGTATTAGTATGAGGGATTTTTAGTGCAGAGATGGGATGCTTTTTTTTGTCCATAAATTTGACTCACCTATGAAATTATTTATCTGAAACTGTGAGCAAAGCTTATGTCAGGCGTAGGCTAGTAATATCATTTTGAAAAAAAACAGGTCGTTTGCAATTTACTAAGCGAACTGTTTTTAAATAGAGAAATTAATACGTAAGTGATGGTGAATCTACTATCTTCTCCATATCTCAATAGCTCTGTTCCAACTAGGGCCATAGGTTGTACTTCTACTCATAATAAAGTCGTTGTTAGTAAACGGATTATTAGTTTTATAGAAATCAAATGTTATAGATCTTGCATTGTTTTTATGGTCGCCATATTTCCATGTTTCCATGCTTTTATTTCTATAAACAACATCAGGAGCACCGTAAACAATATAAATCATTCCTCTATCAGTCATCCAGCCTTCTTTGTCGGAAGCAAAAAATATATTTGCATTTTGAACTCTATTGTAATATAGTTTAATCATATTTTTGGCTCTTTCTTTGCTTCCTGAAATTTCCACCCAAAAACTTTCAATAGCTTTCTTTTTGTTTTTACTATTAAATAAGTTCTCAAATTCTTTTTTGCTGGAAATATATCTCAGAGGCATAAGCATTTGCATTTCAGAAGTTATATAAGGGTAATTACTGGTAAATTGAAAAACAGTGTATCCAATTTCTTGTTTATTGCTAAAATTGAAGAAATAATATCCTTGATCTATTAATTTCAAAAGATTGCTATATCCATCAGTAAATTGAATGTCAAAATTTGTATCCGGATAAACAATTCTTTTATTAGACTTTACTCCAAGCATAGGCGGACGGGCTATTGTATGATTTGGTTTAAAGTATTTTATTTTTATTTCATCGTATAAGTTATTTTGCTCTGAGATTAGCTGAAATTCTTCTCCTTTATTTATATAATCATGTAAATATGGTAATCGGTCTATTCCTCTTAAATAATAATTTTGTTGAGAATATCTATCCAGTTTATTTACATCCATTATAGATTCTGTTGATTGCTTACCATAAATGTCAGTAAATACAAAATGAACAAGGTACTCACTACCGTAAGACATAGGTATTTCAAAAAAACCAATTGAACTATTATTTTTACCATAGTTATCTATATCTTTAAAATAGGTAGTTCCACTATCAAGTAAGTCTTTAGCTTTGTAATTATAAAAAATCTCGTAGTGAATTGAAGCTTTTGCAATGTGACTACTATCAATTTTAGTTTGATAAGTAAGCTCTCCTAAGTCTAGTTCGTAAAAAATAGTGGAACTACTATCTTTATCGTGATAGCATTGAAATTTTGGATGTAGACTTGTTTTATTATAGTCGTACATTTGAGCAAAATTTTGTTTGTGGAAATTCCTTTGAGCAACAAGGTTTATTACTGTGAGAGTAAATGTAAATAGTACTAATAATCTAATATTCATTATGTTGTGTGATTATATATTAATCTTCTAATTCCAAATAACTTTGAGGAATAGTTTTTGAAGCTTTAGCTCCCAATTTGTTTAATAACTCAATTTTGCTAACCAGATTGCCTTTTCCGCCTTTTATTTTATTACGTGCTTTAGTAAAATGCTCATCAGACAGCCTAAGGTAATTACCAACTTTATCAAAATCTTCTAAAAAGCTTATAAACTTATCAACAAGCTTGCCACTTTCTTCAGCAATCTTTAATACGTTCTTATTTTGTTTATCATGTTCCCACAATTCAGCAATCATTCTAAGTGCTGCAATAAGATTGGTAGGAGAAATTAGTAATATTTGTTTTTGATATGCATTATTCCAAAGTTCATTATCATTCTGCACAGCAATTAGATATGCAGGTTCTATTGGCATAAACATCATTACAAAATCCGGTGATTTACAGTCATTGAATAAATCTTGATAATTTTTTGCACTGAGCTCTTTGATATGTCTTTTTACGGAGTCGATATGAGACTTTAGAGCAGCATTTTTGTCCTCTAAATTATCTGCGTTAACATAAAGATCATAACTCTTAAGACTTACTTTTGAGTCAATTATCACACAGCGGTTTCCTGGATATCTAACCACAACATCAGGACGATATCTTTTGTTATCAGTATTTTTAGCACTCTCTTGGATAAAATATTCTCTTCCTTTTGTTAAGCCGGATTTCTGTAAAATACTTTCCAATATCATTTCTCCCCAGTTTCCTTGAGTCTTATTATCACCTTTAAGGGCTAGACTTAGATTTCGAGCTTCTATACTTAAATTTTTATTTAGGTCAAGTAGATTTTTGATTTCATTTTTTAAAGAGAATCTTTCTTTTTCATCATTTGCAAAAGCATCAGACACTTGTTTTTTGAACTGCTCTATTTTATCTTTCATTGGCTCAATAAGAGTACCTATATCTTTTTTGCTTTGATTTGTGAATTCTATACTTTGTTTTTTAATTATTTCGTTAGCAAGGTTTTTAAACTCGGTTTTTAATTGATCTTTTTGTTCTTTAAAGCTCTCTATTTGCTCATCCAATTTACGATGCTCGGCACTTAGATTTTCCTCCAATCTTGCCATGGAGGTTTCCATTTTGGCAATTGTTTCTTTTGCTTGTGCGTATTTATGAGTGTATTCGCCTAACTCTTCTATCTTTTTGTCTTGGAGCTTAATTTGTACATTTAACTCGCCTTCTGCAATTCTTAGCTTTTCATTTTCTTTCTTGGTATTGTCAATATTAAGTTCAATTTCATTCAGTTGTTTTAAGAGATTTTCTTTGTCTTTGATTAAAATAGAGTTTCTCTCTTCCAGAATTTGAATTTCTGATTTCAGGCTTATAGCCTTTCGGGAAACCAAAAGATAAGCAACTAAAGCACCGATAATAATTACACCAATGGCAATGCTTATATATATTAATGACATATTTACTTAACTTTTACTATCCATATATCTTCTTTACCTTCTCCTTTGGAATCAGTTTCGCCTATCATTAAATACCCACCATCATTAGTTTTAATCATTTTATTTATTTTGTCATTACCTTCTTCCCCAAAGGTTCTTTCTCTAAGAATATTTCCTTTGTTGTCGATCTTTACAAGCCATGCATCTGATTTTCCTTCTCCATAACTTTCAGTAAATCCTCCTAAAACATAATCATCTCCATCGACAAAAACACTTACAAACTCTTCATCTTTAAGGTCTCCATAAGTTTTTTCCCATTCTTTGTAATATTCCGATTCTATTTTTATTACCCAAGAGTCAAAGAAACCTTTGCTTTCGCTCATGGTGCCACCAACTAATAGATAACCATTATTTTTTGTAAAGCAAAAGTCATTTCCATGTTCAAAATTAGATTTTCCAAAATATTTTTTTCCTCTGGCAGAACCTCTATCTGGTGAAAGTCGTGTAAAGTATAGGTCCATACCTCCAGCACCAAAGCTTGTAGAGTGACCAATAACATATATAAAACTATCAACAGGACTTTGTTTTATTTTTGTTGCCAGATCAGTTCCTTTACCGCCAACATTGCGTTTCCATATTATCTTACCTTGTGCTTTTCCAACACCATTAGGGTTTACTTTTATTATCCAAAAATCTCTACCTCCGGCTCCTTTTGACTTGGTATAGCCTGCTAATACAAGATTCTTATCAAATGTACTTATTATATCATAAGCCTCTTCATCCTTTTCACCACCATAGAAATGCTCCCATAGTTTATTACCTTCTTCATCAATAAGCATAAGCCAGAAGTCTTTCTTTCCATTTCCTTTAGATGCGCTATAACCGGCAATAGCATAATTGCTTCCTGTTTTTGTTATTGCATAAAACTCATCATCTTTCTTTCCACCAAAAGTTTTTGTCCAATCCAAATTCCCTCTACTATCAGTTTTAATAATGTAACCATCCATTTTGCCGCTTCCTTCAGATTCAGTAGAACCAACAATAATAAAACCTCCATCTGAAGTTTGAATGCCAGAGTGGGCAACATCTTTTTCTTGGCCTCCAAAATTGCTATCCCATTCCATATTGAGTTGTGCTAATAATATACCATTAAATAATAAAGCAGATATTAAAAAAACGAATTTCATAGAATTTAGTTTAAATAGGTTAATTATACGTTGTTGTCCTTTTGCATATCGCAGATATGCATAAATATTAAAATTACAAATTTATATAAAAATGCTTTACATAAGATATTGAATAAAGGTGGATAAATCTCATGAAAAATGGGTTCTTTTTATACTATCTACAATTTGTAATTGATTTTTATTGTATTTTTGTTTAAATTAACATATGATTATAAATCTTATTTATTTAATATAATACAATGGTAATCAGTATTGTATGTAAATGATAAAAAGCGTTTAAATCTTAATTAAGTAAATACTAAAGATAATTATGTCAAATATAGACTTTTATAATACAGATGTTGCCTTCGGGCAATTGATGAGAAATAGAATTAATAAAGTTTTGTTGATTTGTAGTCCATACGATGCTTTTATGCTTGAAGAGGATGGCCGTATTGATGAGCAAATTTTTAATGAATATGTGTCTTTAAATTTGCGATATCCGCCTCAATTTATACAGGTTTCAGTGGCGTCTGAGGCCTTGGATATTATTAAAAATGAGCAAATTGAGTTGGTGATAAATATGCTCAATGTTCAGGGAATGGATCCTATTGAATTGTCTTCAAAAATTAAGGAAATAAATGAAAATATACCTATAGTTGCTCTCACTCCATTTAGTATAGAAGTTAGACGAAGAATGGAACAACAGAATATGCATTCTGTTGATTTTGTTTTTAGCTGGTTAGGACATTCAGATATTCTATTAGCAATTGTTAAGCTTATTGAGGATTTAAATAATGTTGAACATGATGTAAATGTGGTTGGAGTTCCGGTTATTATCCTTGTTGAAGATTCTGTAAGATTTTATTCTAGTTATCTTCCAAATATCTATAAAATTATATTCTTGCAGTCCAAAAAGTTTATGTCTGAGGGACTAAATGAGCATCAAAAGACAATGAGGATGCGAGGACGTCCAAAAATACTTTTGGCTACCACCTACGAGCAAGCTATAGAATATTACGAAAGATACAAAAATAACTTATTGGGAGTTATTTCTGATATAAATTATAAACGTAATGGAGAGAAAGACCCACATGCTGGTTTACGTTTATGTAAAAAAATTAAGGCTGATGATAAGTTTATGCCATTTCTTTTACAGAGTTCAGATCCTAATAATCGAGATCATGCTAAGAGACTGAGGGTAGATTTTATTGATAAAAATTCTAGTACTTTAATAAATGAATTAAGGCACTATATTGTGCACAATTTTGCTTTCGGAGATTTTGAATTCTATCATCCAAAAGAGCATAAAGTTATTGGTAGAGCTCATGATTTACAAGGCTTACAGAAATTGATAAAAGAAGTTCCTGATGAAGTCTTGCAATACCATATTGATAGGAATCACTTATCTAAATGGTTGAAATCCAGGGCTCTGTATTATATTGCTGATATGTTTAAGTTTATGAGAGCAGAGCATTTCAATAACTTAGATGAAGTTAGAAATTTTATTTATAATGCTTTAGCTGAATACAGAAAAAATTCTGGTAGGGGAGTTATTGCTAAGTTTTATCGTGATAGTTTCGACTCCTTTGTTATGTTTGCTCGTATTGGCGATGGTTCTATAGGTGGCAAAGCCCGTGGCTTGGCTTTTATTGATTTATTTTTAAAGAAAAATAAGCTGCATCATAGATATCCGGGAGTTTTTGTTACTATACCAAAAACAGTTGTTATTGCTACTGATATTTTTGATGAATTTATGGAAAGTAATAATCTTTACGAAATAGCACTTTCTGACAAAAGTGATGAAGATATTTTAAAAGCATTTGTGAAAGCTTCATTACCTATGAGTTTGTTGCAAGATTTAGAGAAATATATTGACATAGTAAATAAACCTATAGCAGTACGTTCTTCTAGCTTGTTGGAGGATTCGCATTATCAGCCTTTTGCAGGGATTTATAATACTGTTATGCTCCCTTTAAATTCCGGAAAATCTAAATCTCTTATTAAGCTTGCTGATGCAATTAAGAGTGTTTATGCTTCGGTATATTATAGTGCAAGTAAGTCGTATATGTCGGCTACTCACAATGTTATTGATGAAGAGAAAATGGCTATTGTTTTGCAAGAAGTTTGTGGCCATGATTATGGAGATATATTCATGCCAAGTTTTGCAGGTGTAACAAGATCTGTAAATTTTTATCCTATCGGTGATGAAAAGGCCGAAGACGGAGTTGTTGAGATTGCATTAGGACTGGGAAAACATATTGTTGAAGGAGGAGGAAGTAATTTGCGTTTTTCACCAAAACAAACTAATAAGATTCTACAACTGTCAACTCCGGAACTGGCTTTGAGTAGTACTCAGAAACATTTTTATGCTTTAAGTATGAATCAGGATGAATTTCATCCATCTGTGAATGATGGGATTAATCTCGAATATAAGTCTATTAGATACTTACCAAAACATCCATCTATGCGTATGATGTTGTCGTCTTATGATTTGCATTCGAAAATGATACGTGATAGTTGGGAAGAATCTGCAAAAAAGATTGTTACTTTTAATCATATTCTTAAATACCGAAAGCTTCCTCTTACTAATATTATTTCCGATATTCTTGAGTTAGGACAATTGAATATGAATAAGCCTATTGAAATAGAATTTGCTGTTGATTTGAATAAGGATGAGAGTGACGAATATACTTTTAATTTGTTGCAAATAAGACCTATTGTTGATACTACAGATAGTCAGATTGTTAATTTGGGAGATGTTGATAAGGATAAAGCAATTATTTATTCTGATTCTTCTTTGGGAAATGGAATTTATAAAGGGATTAAAGATATAGTTTATATACGTCCAAATAATTTTAATGCAGCTAACAATATTAAGTTGCCTCCTATTATTGAGAAGATAAATGAGTCATTTGTAAATCGTGATGAAAACTATATTTTAGTAGGTCCGGGTCGTTGGGGAAGTTCTGACCCATGGTTAGGTATTCCTGTTAGGTGGCCTCAAATTAGTCAGTCTAGAATAATAGTTGAATCAGGGCTAAATAATTATAGAATCGATCCTAGTCAAGGAACTCATTTTTTTCAAAATCTAACTTCGTTCCGTATTGGTTATCTTACAATAAATCCATTTATAAATCAAGGGATTTTTGACCACGATTTGTTAGACAAAATGGAAGCAACTTATGAAGATGAATATATTAGAGTTGTTCATTTTGAGGAAGATTTAGTCGTGAAATTGGATGGAAAAAATAGTCAGGCTGTTGTTTACCAAAGATAGAGGATTTTAAGCTGCTTTTTGAAAGTTTACCGAATTTTTAAAAAAATGGCTATTTTCTTTGAACAATTTCCTTAGAAAAAAAAACTAAATCGCTAATATTATCGGATACTATTTATGCTGTTGATATCACAAAAATATTTGATACTTCTAATGATATAGATGCTATTGATAGAAATTTTAATAAAATATAATTATACCAAATTAAAAACAAAACTACCGCAAAATTCGTTATCTTTTTATGTTTTACTTCCTTAATAAAATAAACCGTAACTGAGGCTATGCTTAATTTTTTTAAATTCGTTAAACAAAAAAATATTTAGAATTTATATCGGCACTTTTGCTTTCAAATTGGTATTATATCGATAATGTAATAAATATCAGGATAATAATGTCACATATTTAATTACATTTGCGTTGTAATAATGTTTTTCATTTTTTGTTTTAAGAGCGTACTATCTCCCCGGTAGCTGCGCTTTTTTAATGACTAAAATTGCGCAGGTTTGTAGATTGAGCTAATGTGGTAATAATTTAGATTTTATGCCGTGCTTTGGAATAAGGAGCAAAATCAATATCTAAAAATTCTCCTTTAATAAACTTATAATATCCTGCAATAGCAATCATAGCAGCATTATCAGTAGTGAACTGAAATGGAGGAATATAGGTGTTCCAGCCATAGCTTTTTTCTCCTTTAATTATAGCGTCTCTTAATCCGGAATTTGCAGAAACTCCACCAGCAAGTGCTACTTCTTTGATGCCCGTTTCACGAGATGCCCGTTTTAGTTTCAGCATCAGTATTTCAATAATTGTACGTTGCATAGATGCTGCTAAATCTGCTTTGTTTTCTTCAATGAAATTATTATTCTTTTTTAATTCATCTCTTACAAAATAAAGAAATGATGTTTTAATTCCACTAAAACTATAATTCAGCCCTTGGATTTTTGGTAAAGGAAAATTATATGCATAAGCATTACCAATTTTTGCTAATTTATCAATTAAAGGTCCTCCGGGATATCCCAAATCCATAATTTTTGCAGTTTTGTCGAATGCTTCACCAGCAGCGTCATCGATGGTAGTTCCTAATAATTCCATATCAAAATAATCTGATATTTTTAGAATTTGAGTATGACCACCTGATACTGTTAAACACAAAAATGGAAAATTAGGAGTAGGATTTCCCATATCAATAAAATGAGCTAATGTGTGAGCTTGTAAATGATCTACTTCAATAATTGGAATTCCAAGTCCTAGGCTAAGCCCTTTAGTAAATGATGTGCCTACTAATAATGATCCCAATAGCCCGGGGCCGCGCGTTATTGCTATTGCTGACAAATCTTCCTTCTTTACATTTGCTTGCTTTAAAGCGTGATCAACTACAGGTATTATATTTTGTTGGTGTGCTCTTGATGCTAACTCAGGAACAACTCCTCCATACTTTTTATGAATTTCTTGTGATGCTATTATATTTGATAGAATCTTACGACCTTGCAATATGGCAGCAGATGTGTCGTCACATGATGATTCTATTCCTAATATTATTGGTTCTTTCGCTGGCATTAACCTATATTTTGTAATATTAAAGCTGCAAAATTACCTATTAAATTATTAGGATTATTATTTTTTACTATTAAATTGATATCCCAAGCCTATTTGCACTCCAGATTCGATAAGACGATACTTATTATCTCCTTGAAGAATGGATTGAAACGAATGAATTTTAATGTTTGGATTGACAAAAACAATAAAGTTCTTGAGTTTATATTTAATTCCAAAACCGGCACTTAAGCCAATACCTGATTGAGAATCTATATCATTACTTGAAGACTGAATGTCTATTATTGCTCCACCATTCAGATAAAGGTATTTCCAAAAAGTATAATTAATATAGATTGGGATAGAATATAATTTTAATTTCTCAAAGCGACTTTGTACAGGTACTCCCATATACTCAGGGGTTATTTTTATTTTTCCTTGAGCATAATTAAATCCAGTTTCAATACGAGTATTTTCACTTAAGCGATAAAGATATTTAAAACCATACTCTTTATAAGATTCCATATTATAATTACTACCTCCGTCAACTGCTCTCCTAATAAAATCTGTTTTAGAAATGCCATAATATAAATCTACTTCATTGCTCTTTTGAGCGAAAATGTGAAAGTTAACTGATATCAAAATTAGACTAAAGAATAGATTAATAGATTTCATGTTTTTTTAAATTTAATGACTTAAATGTATTTATGTTATTTATCAAATATGCTTTCCATTGTACTTTGGTAGGGCAGGGAGTATAAATTGTTGTTTTTCTCATGTTATTATTATTATTTTGTTTGTTGTGAGCCGCCAAGCTCGTATCAAAATTTTGTTTGAACAAAAGATGCTCCAAAATTACTAAAAAAGAAAGATATTTATGTTTTTTATCTTATATTTGCTTGATTACAATTCAGTTTTATGAGTTGCTTTAATACTTACTTAATATTATTTATATTTAAATTTTAATAGTTAGCTTTGTTAAAGTGGTGATAGTTAAGCTTGTATAGCTTTTGTTGAATTTGTAAAATTATTAAATTTTGTAAAGCAATAAAATTCAATATTTAACGATAATTATAAGGCTAGTATATTAAACAATTAACTATTTTTGCAGCCATGTTAAAAATATACAAATACATATTATTTTTCCTTGTATTATTTACTTTGGGAAGTTGTAGTAAATATCAAACCCTAGTAAAAAAGGGGACACCTGATCAAAAATATAAAGCAGCGTTGAAATACTATGCTAAAGATGATTACTTTCATGCTCAGCAGTTATTTGATGAGCTGATAGTAATATATAGAGGAACTAATAAATTAGAAAGAATTTATTATCTTTATGCTCAAACATATTATAAGCAAGGAGACTATATTGTAGCAAGTTATCATTTTAAGTATTTTGCTAAGACATTCCCCAAGAGTCAGTATGCAGAAGAAAGTTTATATCTTAGTGCATACTGTAAATATTTGGATTCGCCACCGGATAATCTAGATCAAACCAGTACAAAAGAGGCAATTTCTGATATGCAAATGTTCATAAATCTGTATCCAAATAGCGATAAAATAGATGAGGCGAATAAGGTAATGGATGAGTTACGAGCAAAATTAGTAACTAAAGATTTTGATAGTGCTAAACAGTATTATAAAACACAATATTTTAAGGCAGCAGTTTATGCTTTATCACAGCATATTAAGGACTATCCTGCGAGTCCATACAGGGAGGAGGCTATGTTTTTAATAATTGAAGCAAATTTTGATTTTGCTTCTAAGAGTATTTATCGTAAGCAGAAAGAAAGATACACTAATGTTATAACAGCTTATAATGATTACATTGCAAGTTATCCTGAAGGGAAATATACAAAACAGGCTCATAAATATATGAAGTCTGCCAATAATAGAATTGCGCAAATTGATGCTCAACGAACTAAAAAAATAAACAGAAAGCTAAAAGTATAAATTATATATTATGATAGATTATAAGAAGATTAAAACAAACACAACAGCAGAAACATTAGACGTTGTTGATTTAGAGAAAGGTACTAATAATATCTATGAATCAATAGCAATATTGGCTAAAAGAGCAAATCAGATTGGCCTTGAGCTAAAGGAAGAGTTGAATGAAAAAGTGTCGGAGTTTATGATAAATAACGATACTTTAGAAGAGATTTTTGAGAATCGTGAACAAATAGAAGTTGCACGTTTCTATGAAAGATTGCCAAAGCCAAGTTTACTTGCAATTCATGAATTTCTTCATGACGAGATTTATCATCGTAATCCGCTAAAAGAAGAAAGAAAAGATAATTTCTAATATTGTAGTATGCTAAATGCTAAGAATATACTTATTGGGGTAACAGGAAGTATTGCTGCTTATAAAATACCTATTTTGGTTCGTCTTTTAAAAAAGGCTGGGGCTAATGTTCGTATTATAATGACAGAATCGGCAAAAGACTTTGTTACTCCTTTAACTCTTAGTACAGTATCTGATAATCCTGTTTACAGTAAGTTTTTTAAAATAGAAACAGGAGAATGGAATAGTCATGTGACATTGGCAGAGTGGGCAGATTTATTTCTTATTGCTCCTCTTTCTGCCAATTCCATGGGTAAAATGGTTAATGGAATTGTTGATAATCTATTATTAACAACTTATCTAAGTGCTCGTAGTCCTGTGATGTTTGCTCCCGCAATGGACTTAGATATGTATAAACATCCTTCTACTAAAAAGAATATTGAAATTCTTAAGTCATGGGGGCATATTATTATTGAACCCACCGAAGGGGAGTTAGCTAGTGGATTGTGTGGTGCAGGTAGAATGGAAGAACCGGAAAATATTTTTAGTCGTATTGAAGAATTTTTTGATGATAATTCAAAACTAAATGGGAAAAAAGTACTGGTAACTGCAGGTCCTACATACGAAGCTATTGATCCGGTTAGATTTATCGGAAATCATTCTTCTGGTAAAATGGGATTTGCTCTCGCTGAAGAACTTGCTAATAACGGAGCAGAAGTCTATCTTATAGCAGGTCCGGTAAGTATAGAAACGCCTTCAACTGTCACTAAGAGAATTGATGTTACTAATGCAGAGCAAATGTATCAAGCATCCATAGAATTGTTTGAGAATATGGATATTGCCATTATGTCGGCTGCAGTTGCTGATTTCACTCCTGAAGTAAAGGCCGAGCAGAAAATAAAGAAGGGAGATACTGTCCCTGAAATAAAACTCAAACCTACTACTGATATTCTAAAAACTCTTGGAGAGAGAAAAACTGAAGAGCAGTTATTAATTGGGTTTGCACTAGAAACAGAAAATGAAGTGTCTAATGCAGTTTCTAAATTGAAAAGAAAAAATTTGGATTTTATTGTTTTAAATTCCACTAATGACAAAGGTGCAACTTTTGGTGTCTCAACGAATAAGATTACTATAATTGATAAATTTGAAAATGCTCAAGCATTTGATCTTAAAACAAAGCAAGAAGTAGCAAAAGATATCGTTAGTAAGATAGAAAGTATTTTATAATGTTTAGATTTCTAATAATATTTGTCGTTATTTTTACAAGCATAGATTTGTTTGCACAGGAGTTGAATTGTCAAGTCTCTATTAATTCGCAACAGATACAGGGTGATAAAAGACGATTTACCACTCTCCAAACCGCAGTCTATGAGTTTATGAATAGCCGCCAATGGACAAATCGTAAATTCAAACCTGAGGAAAAAATAGAGTGTAGTATATTTATTAGTTTTGATCCTAAAACTTCCGGTGAGATGTATTCAGGGACCATTCAAATTCAGTCTCGTCGTCCGGTATTTAATAGTGCTTATAATTCACCAATGTTAAATATTAAAGATAATAATCTTTCCTTTCAATGGGTGGAATATGATCCTTTGAACTTCGATATTAATACATTCTCTAATAATTTGACATCAGTATTAGCATATTATGCATATTTAATTATTGGTACAGATTTCGATTCTTATTCTTTACTCGGTGGTACCGAATATTTCAATAATGCACAGACAATTGTAAATACTGCCCAAAGTTCGAATTATCTTGGATGGAAATCTATGGAATCAGGCGAGAATAATAGATATTGGATTTTGGAGAATATATTAAACTCCAGATATCAAGATTATAGAACTTTTACTTATAATTATCATCGTTTGGCTTTGGATATTATGTACGATAATTTGGCCAAAGGTAGAGTGGAGGCTTTAAAAGCACTAAAACTATTGGATAAGTTACATAAAATTAAACCAGGCTTGGTAATAGTAAATTCATTAATGGACGCTAAAGTTGACGAATTTGTTGGTTTATTTACTGGTGGTCAGCCTAATGAAAGAATTCAAGCTAAGAATATTCTGTCTTTGATTGATCCTACAAATGCAGGTAGATATAATAAAATGAATCAAGGACAGGGGAAGAAATAACCATTGTCTCATTTATTATTTTTGATATTTTCCAAAAGTTAATAATTCTTCAACTATTTTTATAGTTTTACTACCGATTGAACAAAGATATATCTTACTTTTGCTTTTATAATTATAGATTTAAAATATTGAATTATGAGATCAAAAATTGTTGCCGGAAATTGGAAAATGAACCTAACTTTTGAGAAAGCTGATGAGTTATTATATCAAATTGGCGAACAACTTGAAAAAGGTGTTCCTCAAGATGTAGAGCTAATTGTATGCCCTCCATCAGTTTATCTGGAGTTAGCTACGGATTTTGCCCAAGAAGTGGAGTTTAAGGTTGGTTCACAGAATGTTAGTCAATATTCTAAAGGTGCTTACACCGGCGAAATATCAGCAGAAATGCTTAGCTCTATAGATGTAGATTACTGTATTGTAGGTCATAGTGAGCGTAGAAAATATTTTAAAGAAACATCAAAAGAGCTTTCTCTAAAAGTAGAACAGCTGTTAGAATATGGAATTCAACCAATTTTCTGTGTTGGAGAGCTTTTAGAAGAACGTGAAAGTGGAAAGCATTTTGACGTATTGAAAAGTCAACTGTCTGAAGGTTTGTTTAACCTATCTGAAAGCGAGTTCTCAAATATTGTTGTAGCTTACGAGCCTGTTTGGGCTATTGGAACAGGAAAAACTGCTTCTCCTGAGCAAGCACAAGAAGTTCATGCTTTTTTAAGAGGTCTCATCACTGAAAAATATGGCAAAGAATTAGCTGACGAAACAACTATACTTTATGGTGGTAGCTGTAATGCTCAGAACGCTAAAGAATTGTTTGCACAAAATGATGTAGATGGTGGACTGATAGGAGGAGCTTCACTTAAACCTATTGACTTTATTGAGATAGCTAAATCTTTCTAATACATTATGGGAAGAATATTAGCTGTTGATTATGGACAAAAGCGTATTGGTTTAGCTGTTACTGATGAGCTTAAAATTGCAGCTCATGCTCTGGATACTATTGCTGTGAAAGATATTCACAACTATATCAGAAAATATGTTCAGCAAAATGATGTGGAAGCTATAGTTGTTGGTTTACCCACAACACTCGATAATAAGGCATCTGAATCGACACCTTATGTTGAGAATTTTGTTAATTGGCTTGCAAATGAATTTCCCGGTATTCCTGTAAAGAGAGTTGATGAGAGGTTTACATCGCAAATGGCGTTTCAAACTATGATTGATAGCGGAATTAGTAAAAAAGCCAGAAAGAATAAATCTTTAATCGATAAAATTAGTGCAACAATTATTTTGCAATCTTTTTTAGAAACAAAAAACTATTAAAATATAGACAATATGATATACCCAATTGTAGCTTATGGACATCCTAATCTACGAAAAATAGCTGTAGATATTGATAAGGATTATCCAAACTTGGATAAGTTTATCGAGTCGATGTATGAAAGTATGTACGAGTCAAATGGTGTTGGATTGGCTGCGCCTCAGGTAAATAGATCAATACGATTATTTGTTGTTGATGCAACTCCTTTTAGCGATGAAATTCCTGAGCCAATAGAATTTAAGAGAGTATTCATCAATGCTAAAATTATAGAAAGAACAGGCGATGATTGGGCATTCCAGGAAGGTTGTTTAAGTGTTCCCGGTATCAATGAAGAAGTAATGCGTCCTGCTAAGATTCGTATTCAATATTATGATGAGAACTGGGAGTTTCATGATGAATATTTTGATGATATTCCAGCACGAATAATCCAACATGAATATGATCACCTTGAAGGAATACTATTTGTAGATAGACTTTCTCCATTGAGAAAAACAATTCTTAAAGGGAAATTAATGGATATTGCTAAGGGTAAAACAAAAGTTAGTTATAGAATGATTTACCCAAAACTAAAAAATAAACGTAAATAAGTTTTCTGATTAAATTTTATTGTAATGAAGAATCTAAGTTTAATTGTTTTTTTAAGTGTATTAGTATTTTCTTGTAATACTAAGCCAAAGATGCTGACAAAGCAAGATTTAGTAAATGAAATCGATTCTCTTGAATATCAGATTTATAAATCAGGAGAAGAACTATTGGATAATCGTAAACAGGAGCGTTTGATTGGCGCTTATAAAGATTATGCAAAGAAATTTAGAAGCGACAGCTTAGCTGCTAAATATTGGTTTAAAGCAGCACAAATCCAGATAAATTTGGGAGAAAGTCTTAATGCTATAAAAACCTTAGATAGTCTAATAGCTAATTATCCTAAAAATAAATTAACACCATCAGCTCTTCAATTTAAAGCTTTTATTTATGATGATAGATTGGGGAAAATTGATGAAGCACGGGCTACATTAGATGAGTTAATAAATAATTTTCCGGAGAGTGAACTTGTTGAGAATGCTAAAGCATATAAAGAAACTTTAGGAAAAAGCCCGGAGGAAATTATTGTGGAAATGGAAGCTAAGGCTAAAGAAAATAAATCTAAGGAATAAGAAATATATATTCATCATTTTATTTAAATAATGTAATATGGATAAAACTTCAGAACAATATGATGCAGCTCTGAAAATTTGCAGAGATATATTTTATAAAAAAGCCAAAGACTACGGTACAGCATGGCGAATTTTACGTCCTTCAAGTCTTACTGACCAGATTTTTATTAAAGCTAATAGAATCCGAAGCATAGAGGAAAAAGGAGAGCAACGTATTAATGAAGATATCAAAGATGAATTTATAGCAATAGTGAATTATTCCGTAATGGCTTTAATTCAAATCAATCATAAACCTACAGGAAGTGATGAAGATATGCATATGCCTGAGGATAAGGTGCTTGAGCTTTATGATAAGTATTCTCTGGAAGCTAAAGCTTTGATGATGAATAAGAATCATGACTATGGCGAAGCATGGCGTGATATGCGTATTTCTTCCTTAACAGATATTATCTTAATGAAGCTGTATAGACTTAAGCAAATTGAGGATAATAAGGGTGAAACTTTGATTTCCGAAGGCCCCGAAGGTAGTTATAACGACATGATAAATTATGCAATGTTTGCCTTGATAAAGTTTTCAGAATTAGAAAATAATTAGTCATAAACCTATATTTTAAAAAATTATGATTAGAGATAATGCTTTTACAAATGATGCTAAAAATGAATCAAAATTAATAAGTTGGTTTTTACTTTTGTTAAATCTTATATCAGCATTTTTAATTTCAAAAATTGATGATTATAGCTTTTGGTTTTTATCACTCTTGTTGGTGAATATGGTATTATCAATTGTGTTTGCCAGGAAAATTAATAAAGCTGTTTTGAATATCTCAAGGCTTTTATTGGGTTTGCTTTTTATTTATTCAGGTTTTGTAAAAGGAGTAGATCCACTTGGTACACAATTCAAAATTGAAGACTATTTCTTTGCTTATGGTATGGCATGGGCAGCACCTTTAGCTCTTATTCTATCAGTATTGATGAATGCTCTGGAGTTTTCTATGGGAGCATTATTCTTTCTTAAAGTAAAAACAAAATGGGTGAGTTTAATATCGCTATTTGTAATGTTATTCTTTACTTTAACGACATTATATGATGCGCTTTATAGTCCTGTTCCTGATTGCGGTTGCTTTGGTGATGCTCTGATTATTACCAATTGGCAGACATTCTATAAAAATTTAGTAATCAATTCATTTGTTTTAATTGTATTTATTCGTCGTTTTGATTTTAAAGAATACTCTTCAAAGGTGATTGAGTATGCAACTCTGGCAATTGTAGTATTTGGTTTTATATTTTTTGAAACCTATAATATAAATAATCTTCCCGTGATAGATTTTAGACCTTGGAAAGTAGGAAACTATTTGATTCCTAAAAATCCAAAACCGGTAAAATATTTTCTTACATATAAAAATAAAGAAACGGGAGAGGAGAGAGAGTACTTAAGCAAGGAATTACCTTGGCAAGACTCTACTTTTATGGCTGACTGGGAATGGCTTTCTTCTCGTGAGGAGGATCCAAATGCCGGCGAAATGAATGTCTTCCCAATGGTTGATAATGAAGGTGTTGATGTTTCTAAGGAGTTGGTTTCTGATTCTAACTATGTGTTTATTTTCTCAATTTATAATATTGATGATGTACCGCGTGATATTGTGGGGTTTATGAATCAGTTTTATAATGATGCTAATACACAAGGATGCGTTACAGTGGTTTTAAATAGTGATTTACCAGAAGATTTTCAAGCCTTCAAAAGAGAGACTTCCTTGGCAGATTTCCCTATCTATAATAGTGATGATACTGCCTTGAAAGCTGCTGTTCGTTCTAATCCGGGACTTATTGTTATAAGGAAGGGCAAAGTGTTGGCAAAATATCATTATCACAATTTCATCAGTTTAAAGGAAATATTATCACAACTAAATGATTAATTTTATACTTAAAAGGCTTTTTTATGGATTTTTAGTGCTCTTTGGAGTTGTAAGCGTTGTATTCTTGCTTTTTAATGTATTGCCAGGAGATCCCGCTCGAATGATGTTAGGGCAAAGAGCTGATAGTGCATCAGTTGCTGCTATTAATCATGACTTGGGTAGAGATAAGCCAATGATTGTGCAATATTTTAATTATTTGAATGATTTATCACCAATTTCAGTACATAATACAGCGGATGATAATAGTTTTTGGTACTTAAATTATAATAAATATACTTCTGCTAAAGTATTATTTCATTTTGGAAATAATAAGGCATTGGTTATCAAACCACCATATCTTCGGCGGTCATATCAAAATTCCAGACCTGTAAGTGACATACTCTTTGAAGCCTTTCCTAAAACAGCTATTTTGGCAATAGTAGCAATAACAATAGCTCTAATTATTGGGCTGATAGTTGGTGTATTTTCGGCTTTGTATAAAGATACCTGGTTTGATAAAATAGCTATGGTACTGAGTGTTTCAGGAATGTCTGTCCCCAGTTTTTTTGCAGCTATTGTTTTTGCTTGGCTTTTTGCATTTGTATTGGCTCCGTATACGGGATTAAGTATGTTTGGAAGCCTTTATTCTGTTGATGATTTTGGTAGAGGGGAATATATTAATCTTAAGAATTTGATATTACCAGCTGTTGTTTTAGGAATTCGTCCTTTGGCAATTGTTGTGGAACTGACAAGAAGTTCATTATTGGAAGTGCTTTCGCAGGATTATATTCGCACTGCAAGAGCAAAAGGACTTAGTAAAGGCAGAATTATTATTAAACACGCTATGCGTAATGCTTTAAATCCTGTTGTTACAGCTATATCAGGTTGGTTAGCATCACTTATGGCCGGAGCTGTTTTTGTAGAATATGTTTTTGACTGGAAAGGAGTAGGAGTGGCAATTGTAGATGCTCTTAATAAATACGATTTTCCTGTAGTAATGGGTGCTGTAATGTTTATTTCTGTTATCCTTGTGGTGATAAATATTCTTGTGGATATCCTTTATGCTTACCTTGACCCACGAATAAGGCTCTATTAATTTGTATTTAAAAATTAATTGTTAAGTAATACTGCTATTATTGAATTATTAGTATGAGTGACTGAAATACATACAATGATATCCTTATATCTCATATTTTTTTATGCAGATGAATAACTTACTAATAGCAGAATAGCCATTCCGGCTATTCTGCTTAAAAGTAATGAAACAATAATCGAAGTTTTTCTCATTTTATGCGGAGGAATTTATATCTTATGAATAGTTTGCTGAAAATATTTAAATAATAAATAATAAGTTGAAATTATGATAAAGTTGAGTAATAGTAATTTTCTGATCATATTATTTCGTTTTAGACTTAATATTAGGTGAAATTTAAACTTATATTGCAATTTTGTCAATAGTAAATATCTGTTGTGTATGGATTAGTTAGTTTCTGGTTGGTTTAATCTGGTGGATGGATGCTAAATATTAATTAAGAGCTATTAACATTTTGTTTGATATAGCATTGAATAATTTTGTAATATTGTCATGAAATTTATATATAGTCAATAAAACTCTAACGTATGAAAAATTTTATAAAATACACTTTGGCAAGTATGCTAGGGATGATATTATTATTATTTATTTTACTTTTTATAGGTATAGGAATTG
>JAMOQI010000083.1 GCA_027064095.1 Bacteroidales bacterium
CATTTAAATTAGGGGATCTTGTTAATGTTAACAGCGAAAGATTTGCCGATATGGGAATTATTAAAGATGATAGCTTTACTGATTTTTTCGACATGAACCTGGAAGATGCAAACAAATTCCCTTTTGAAAACAAAATATTAAAAAATTACAGCCTAATAAATAATGCAGCCATCAATAAACTTCCTACAGCTAAAGGAAATACAGTAAATAGCATTAGAACAAATATACTACCACACATTCAGCAAAATACAGATGTAGAAAGTATGGAAGGTGCCAGTTTTGCTTTTGTATGTTCTCAGCACCCAATGGCGTATGCACAAATACGAGCCATATCAAACTATGTGGGGCAACAAGACAAAAAATTATGGAATATATCTCTTGCTGTGAAAAACCTCCATAAATTAATTAATGAGGTTCTAATAATAATCTAGAAATTATTTATTTTTGCATCACCATTTTATAACGAATTAAATTAGTTGATATTTTTATCGGTGTACTTATTTTAATAACAAAATGCCATGAATCAGTTTTTGAACAATCATAAGGAAAAGGAACAAGTTAGTTACGATGAGCTTCTAGTTGAGAACAAAAAGTATGATTTAGTGCTATTTAATGACGACGTAAACACCTTTGATTGGGTAATAGAATGCCTGATGAAAATCTGTAATCATGATGAAATTCAAGCTGAACAAAGTGCATTTATCGTACACTATAAAGGAAAATGCACTGTTAAATCAGGAGAATGGGAAGTGTTAGAACCTATGCATAAAGCACTATCCAATTGCGATTTAAGCGTGGAGATAATTTAATGTAATTATATTATCTATTATTAGCAAACCTATTTGAACTTATATACTTTGTAGAGTCCTTACCTAATTGCCTTCATACAGGAAAAAGCAGCTAATTTGCTTTACTTCATAGTTAAAAATCACTCTTTTGTAGATGGTAATAACCGAATTGCAGCCCCGCTGCTCCTTGACAAGTTGCCATATCAAAATAACAATGATATTTTCTATTGGAGAAAACATTTTAATTGTAAATAAGTATAAATATAAAGAATTGTTTTGAATGGTAATTTCATTTTTTTGAAATTCAACGATGTCGCAATGTCAGTTAATTGAAGAAAATGAAAATAATGCCATCCTAAATTGGAATTAGTTGTTTTTAGAACTGACTCATAATAGTAATACTAATCATAGTATAAAAATATGTAATATTACAACTCTTGAAAAGATTTTTCAATTATTTAAGCTTTATAATAAACATGTCTTTACAACTAATCAGGGAATAATAATAAATAATTTGTATAAAATATGTTAATTATTAGCATAAAAAAACTGTATTTGAATTAAATATTTGACTAAATATTGCAAAACCAATACATCATAATTTTAATAATAAACTTAAGAATAAAAAAATAGTAATAATACTATTAAAATTTAAACATTAAACTCTGATAACTAAAAAGATACTAATAATTAGTTTAACCTATCTATTCTAAAATATTTGATTAATTATTTAACAAATAAGTATTTTACTTCATGTTAAATATAGCTATGAATAGTCAGTTTTTTTACCAAAAACAACACATGGTTTATTTATTTAACAAATGGTGATGGATTAGTGGATATTAAAAGAAATTGTACCATAAACACAAATTTAGAAGATTGGGATCACCTTCAAATAGAGATGAATGGAGCTAGTATTTTTAACATAGATAGCAATCTAACAATTAACAATAATACCAATATTAGTCATACTCAGATTTTAATGGATAGAGATGCCAAAATAACTGTAGGTAATAACTTTGCAATAAACCAAAGTTCTAAAGGTGACATTCAAATAGAAATGAATAATAATAATAATGGTGACGCCGATACTGATGCTACCAAAATAACGACTGGCAACGATTTTAATATTACTGCTGATAGCATAAGAAACTTTGCAATGGATATTAGAGATTATGCTAAAATTACTACTGGTGGGGATTTTGACATTTCAATTGATTCTTATTCCACTTCATGGGGAGATTTTAGCATGGCATTAAGTGCAAATTCAGCAATAAATGTAAATGATGATTTTACAATTGACAATAACGGAAGCAGTGGTACAAATTTGATTATTACCATGGAAAATTATTCCGAAATCAACACAGGGAGTAGTGGAAGTAACAGTGATTTTTCTATAACACAAAATGGAGAAGACGAGTTAAAACTATTAATGAAACATAATACTGGCTTGAATATTTATGGTGATTTTATCTTTAATAAAAAGAATAGCAACGGAGTAGATGCAACAATAGTACTTAACACTAATGCTCAAATAACTGTTTATAAACATTTAATACTTAAGAATGATAATAATAGTGATTTAGTATATCTTGATTTAGAAAATGACAATACAGTACTCAATGTAAGAGGAGATATAGATATGACTAGTGCTGTAGCAGCCAGTAGAATTTTAATCCAAGCAAAAGAAGCAAGTAATATTTATTTAGGAGGTAGTATTTTAAGAAATAATAGTCCTAACAGATTTGGTTCTTTAAATTTCTCAGCTACTGGTACAATCCATTATAATGGAGACGGAACCTATGGACAACAAATCATTGCCGAGAATGAAGGGAATGGAGGAGATAGTATAATATATCAGAATATTAATATTAATAATACATGGAGTACTGTACCACAACTAACCATGGAAGGTATTGTTAATTTATACTCAGGAAGAAATTTAAAATTTACTAATGGAATAGTTTCGTCTTCTGACACCAAATATTTTTCTATATATGATAATGCAACAGTTTCAGATGCATCTGACTCATCCTATAATGACGGTATTATTTACAAAACTGGAAATGATGCATTTACATTTCCAGTTGGCGGTACTGATGTGTTTGGTAACAGCCATTATGCAGGAATTGGAATAAGTGCTCCTGCAGATACAAGTTCTGTATTTACCGCAAGATACTATGCCTCAGGACACTCATCAGCCACTACTTATGAGTCTCCATTAACAAAAGTAAGCTTGGTTGAATACTGGGATTTAGAAAGGGCCATAGGAAGTGATAATATTGACTTAACGCTTTATTGGGGTAATGGTACTAGAAGCGGAATAGGAGATATTTCTGATTTACGATTATCTCATTGGGATGGGGCTATTTGGCAGAATCTAGGAAGTTCATCAACCACAGGAACAGCAAGCAGTGGTAGTATAACAGTTACCGGAGTTTCTAATTTTTCTCCTTTTACATTTGGTACAGTTAATAATGTCAACAATCCCTTGCCTGTTGAAATAATATCATTTACTGCTAAAGAAAACAATGGTATTATTAATCTCAATTGGGTAACAGCTTCTGAATTAAATAGCCGTTCTTTTACAATAGAACGTTCAATAGATGGTAAAAAATATTGTGAATTAAACACTATTAATGGAGCTGGAAATAGTAATACATCACAATATTATAATTACAAAGATTTAAGTCCATTCAATGGAATATCATATTATAGAATTAAACAAACTGACTTTAATGGGTCATATAAATACTCAGAAATTCGTGCTATTAATCTAGTTAAAGATTCCAATTTGGATTTTATAGTATACCCAAATCCTGTGTCAAAATTTGATATTATTAATATTGCCTTAAATAATAAAGAAAATCATATTAATCTTAAAATATTTGATGCCAATGGTAAGTTGATACATAATGAAGATTTTGCACAAACAAACAATATTAAACTTAAAAATAGTTCCTTAATACCGGGTATGTACTTAATACAATTGAATATTAATGGAAAACAACTTCATAAAAAAATAATAATTAAATAACAATCTATGAGTCTAATCTTTATCAAACAATACAAAGATATTATAATAATTAAATCCTCCACTGGTACGCGAAAAACTAAACAGTTACAGTACTAATTCTTTCGTGTGGCTATAACACAAGCATATAATAACCTGTAATTAAAGAAATATATAATCATTAATAGTATCTATTTTTATTATAATAATAAGTAATTACAAAGCAGCGCGATTGTAATGTGCTGTAACGGGGCAGTAGCGGCAGAAAGGGATTGCCGCCTGAAAAAGGCGGCTATCCTGTGGGGGAGACACATCAGAATTTAGAAAAGCATCTATTGTAAAAAACTATAGATGTACTTTTTTTGTATGCACTAACGTGAATGCTTTTCTAAATTCTGTGGGCGTTCGCGGAACATTCTCGAACTTTTTGCTTGAGGATTTGGAATTAATCACTAATTTTATTCATGCTAAATAATAAGTATCTTTGTCATTAGCAAAGTGAAACTTGCAACTGACCGATATATGAATGTAATTATGGAAGAAAAAAATAAAATTGAGATATACCAAAGTGATAATAATCTTACTATTGTAGAAGTTAAGTTTGACGAAGAGACTGTTTGGCTTTCACAAAAACAAATGGCTGAACTTTTTGATAAAGATGTTCGCACTGTTAATGAGCATATAAAAACAATTTACACTACTGGTGAATTAACTAAAAATTCAACTATCCGGAAATTCCGGATAGTTCGTAAAGAAGGAAAACGTGATGTTTCTAGAGATATAGAACACTATAATCTTGACATGATAATATCAGTTGGTTACAGAGTGAACTCTGTAAGAGGTACCCAATTCCGACAGTGGGCAACTCAACGCTTGAAAGACTATTTGGTAAAAGGTTATGCCATTAACGAAAAACGTTTAGAACAAAAACAACAAGAGGTATTACACCTTAAAACAGGAATACAAATACTTAGTCGTGCCATTGAAGCAAGAAACGAAACTCATGAAAATGAAATACTAAACATTTTTGCAAATGGTTTGGAACTTTTGGATGACTATGACCATGAGACATTGGACACCAAAGGTAATACCGAGCAAGAAACGATTTTCCCTACTTATGATGATTATCTTGATTTCATTAAACAAATGTATTCCGAATTTGAAAGTGATGTATTTGCGAAACCTAAAGACGATAGTTTTCATAGTTCGGTCAACCAAATCGCACAATCATTTGGAGGTAATGAGCTATACCCAAGTATACAAGAAAAAGCAGCTAATTTGCTTTACTTCATAGTAAAGAATCACTCTTTTGTAGATGGTAATAAACGAATTGCAGCAGCTTGCTTTCTGTATTTCCTTGATAAGAATAATGCTCTTCTGAATAATAATAAACCTATAATTGACAATGAAGCT
>JAMOQI010000084.1 GCA_027064095.1 Bacteroidales bacterium
TTCAAGAGTAAAAAGAATCTATATTCAAGAATAATATATTTTGCTTCGCTTTTGTAAGAGTAATACAAATCAACAAATTGTTTTAAAAAAAATAAAAAAAACATTTTACTATAAACCTTTTTTTTTGTAATTTTGGTCGTTAATCGAGTTTAAAACCAAACAGACAATTAATTATTATTAACTAAATTATTTTATTATGAAAAAAGGTTTACTATTTGCGCTTGCTTTAAGTGTCGGAACATTTGCATTTGGACAAAGCGTTTTAAAGATGGACTACAAACAAGATCGTAGTCCAAAGAGTGCACAAGAGGCTTATGACATGCAATCAATGGATGTTGCTGGACCTGTTAACTTCCACAAAGCAACCAAAGGGGTTGTTTCTTCTACTACAATTGGTTATTCCAACAATGTTTACACAATGCTTGTAGAACAACAAACTTGTTTGACAGTAAATGAAGATATTGGAGTAATACAATTTTTCCACAGAGCTAAAGTTGGTGATCATGGAGCTGTTTCTTCAGGAGATATGATGTCAACACGCTCTACTGATGGTGGTGTTACATGGAACACTCAAATGGTTATGAATAATACTTCAGGACATAACTTACGTTACCCTTCAGGAGTAATTTACAACCCTGCAGGAAACACTAATCCTAATAATGCATTTACTGCCTATTGTGGTCCAGTATCTGATGGAGCAGGCTGGCAAGAAACATTTATGGGTAGTATGCAATTGGATAGCACAAATGTGTCTAACAACTTAATTCCTTCTTACGGTGCACTAATTCGCAGGGGTGTACAAGCTACTAATAATGGTATTATTCACGCCATGGGATCT
This sequence comes from Bacteroidales bacterium, assembly GCA_027064095.1. Lineage (GTDB taxonomy): Bacteria > Bacteroidota > Bacteroidia > Bacteroidales > UBA1556 > UBA6267. The sequence goes on from JAMOQI010000084.1 coordinate 839, forward strand.
TCTTACGAAAGTTCTCCTGTTTATGCCCTAGATACTAACTATCTTTTAACAGGTACTTTTAACACTACTAACAATAATTTTGATTGGACATTAACTAAATTTACACCAAATTTCGTAGCTGACACTGATGGAAGTGATTTTGCTTACGTATGGAACTTCAATACAGCATGGTCTACCGACGGAACTATTGGATATTACTGGACTATTGGTCGTGATTCAAGTAACGACACTCGTTCTTATATGCCAATTGTATGGAAAACTGTAAACGGTGGTACTTCTTGGTCTAAAATGCCAGTATTCAATTTCTCTAATTTAAGTGTTATTACCGATATGCTTCAACCTATGAAAGGTGTAACTCCTGCAACAAGTCGTCCAATGTTCTCAAGTTCTCTTGATGGTGTAGTTGACGCAAATGGAGATTTACACTTAATGGCTTTAGTAAAAGCAGCTTCCTCTGACAATGATGACTCTTTAGGATATTCTTATTATGTAGCTAATGGTGATTTCTCAAATCCTATTTTTGATGTTTATACAACTTCTACAGGTTGGGACGCTCGCCATCTAGGTGATATATATACAATTGCTGTACCTGGTTCTGAAGGTGGATATGGTGATATTGGCTGGAATTTAAGATTACAAGCTGGAAAAACTAGCGATGGTACTAAAGTATTTGCTTCTTGGACTGACAGCGATACTTCAATTGCTCCAACTGGTTCTGCTGGACTACTATTAAATATGTTCCCAGACATCTATGTTGCTGGTTGGGATATTATTTCAGGAAAACAAACTGTTGCAACTAACTTTACTAGTGGCACTTCAATTTATGGTGATTGCTTCTTCCAATATATGTCTGACATTATCATGTCAGATAATGGAACTTATACTATCCCTATGACTGAAATAGACAAAGACGTTGATCCTATCAACCCAATTACTCATAATTATATTTCCGGAATCACATTCTCAGAAGCTGACTTTGTTGTTAATCCAGGTTTTAAAACTACTATAGATAATATCGCTAGTGTTTCTCAGAACCGTCCTAATCCATTTAATGGTAATACTCAAATTGATGTTAACTTATCAAAATCTACAAATATGAGTATCTCTATTATCAATATTACCGGACAAAAAGTTTATGAAATGAATTATGGCACTCAATCAGCCGGAACTCATACTATTCAATTAAACTCTGATAATTTAGCAAGTGGAATTTATTTCTACACTGTTTATGCTGGAAACTCTTCAGTAACTAAGAAAATGATTGTTAAATAATTATTTTAATACATAATATTTAAAGCTGTTTACAACTTTGTAAACAGCTTTTTTTATACCCTTATTTTAGTACTTTTGCAGCATGATAAACACTTTTAATAAATACCTGTCTTCTATAGTGCCCGATTATAAAACTGCCAAATTTATACTTGCAGTTAGTGGTGGTATGGATAGTATGCTAATGCTTTGGTTATTTAATAAAAGTGATTTGAATTTTGTAGTAGCTAATATCAACTTCAAGTTGAGAGGTAAAGAAGCTGACATGGATTCTCAAATGGTAATTGATTATTGTAAAAACAATAATATTAATTTTCTACATAAGAGTTTTGACACTCATGCTTATGCAAAAAAGCATAAAATAAGTATCCAAATGGCAGCAAGAGATATTCGCTACAATTGGTTTGATAAGCTTGCAACAAAGTATAATTATGATTATATTTCTATAGCTCATCATCTCGATGATCAAACAGAAACTTTCTTTATTAATCTAATTAGAGGTACAGGAATTGCCGGGCTTCACGGATTAGCAAGAAATAATAACAAAATTGTTAGACCTCTAATGTTCTGTACACGTGATGAAATCTCTTATTTTGTAGAAGAAAATAATATATCTTTCCGCGAAGATTCTTCCAATACTTCAGATAAATATCAAAGAAATTATATAAGACACAATATTCTGCCTCATTTTTATAAATTACAAAGTAATTTCAGTAAAAAACTCGATACTACTATTGAATATATCTCTGAATTGGAAAATTATGCCAATAAAAATCTAAAAAAAGAAATAGAAAATCTACGACAAAAAACTAATGCTGGAATTTTCAAAATAAAAATTAACAAGATAACACAACACTCCCACCCTCAGTTAATTTGCTATAATATTTTTAACCATTATGGATTTAATAAAAGTCATATCGACAATTTAATCTCATTATTGGAAGGTGATAATAGTGGTAAAACAATACAAAGTCGAGAATATCTGATATTGATAGAACGAGATTATATTACACTACAAAATCAATCAACAAATAAAAAATTTAATAAAATAAGTATTGATAATTTCGACGATAATTTATGGGAAGAAATCGGCATTTCTGTTAATATAAATAATACAGAAGACTATAAAAAAGCAAAAGCCAATCAAGCATTTCTTGATGCCGACAAAATCAATTTCCCATTAACCATCAGAAAATGGGAAACAGGCGATTCCTTTCATCCTTTTGGCATGAAAGGAATGAAAAAACTTTCAGACTTTTTTATTGATAACAAATTCACCAATTATGAAAAGCAAAATGCCTTATTATTATGTAGCGGGGGGGAAATAATCTGGCTTATAGGATATCGTATTGACAACAAATTTGCAATAACAAAAGACACAAAGAATATTTTAAAACTAGAATATAATGGCAATAATTAAAAGTTTATTAGGGCACACCCCACAATTTGGCGATGATTGTTTTCTAGCTGAAACAGCTGTAGTAATAGGTAATGTGGTAATGGGCAATGATTGTAGCATTTGGTATAGTGCCGTTGTTCGTGGTGATGTTCATAGCATCAGAATAGGAAATAATGTGAACATACAAGATAATGCCACTATCCATGCAACCTATAAAAAAAGCCCAACAAAAATAGGCAACAATGTATCTATAGCTCATAATGCTGTTATTCATGGATGTACTATAAACGACAATGTATTAATTGGAATGGGCGCAATTATTATGGATGATGCAGTAATAGAAAGTAACTGCATTATTGCGCCTGGTGCTGTTGTTACCAAAAATACTATTGTTGAAAGTGGAAGTATTTACGCTGGTACACCTGCAAAAAAGATTAAAAATATCGACCCCGAGCTCACTAAAGGAGAAATAAATAGAATTTCTGACAGTTACCATATGTATGCTTCTTGGTATAAAGAAGACTAATTTGATTAAATTTGCCAAATTATAACAGATTAATTTATGAAAGAATTTAGACGATTATTAAGTTACGTCAAACCTTATAGAATTTATGCACTATTAAATGTTGCCTTTAATTTCTTGACAATTATCTTTTCAATATTTTCATTAGCAATGATAATACCATTCCTAAAATTAATTGTTGGAGTGGAATCATTAGTGAAAACTGCTCCTGCATTCGATATATTTAATAAAGAAACATGGATGCCAAACTTATATCTTCAAATGAGTAAGATGATTGAACATAGTGGCGCCGAGAAAGTATTGATAATCATTAGTATATCTATTATTATTTTGTTTTTTCTTAAAAACTTGTTTCGTTATTTAGCTATGTATATTCTTGCTCCGCTTAGAAATGGAGTTATAAGAGATATCAGAAATAGTGTTTATTCGAAAATTATTCAGCTACCCCTATCCTATTTCTCCAATAAGAAAAAGGGCGATATTATTGCAAGAGCCACCAATGATGTACAAGATGTAGAATGGACAATTATGGGGTCCCTTGAAATTCTTTTTAGAGACTCCATCACCATATTTGCCTACATGACAACACTTTTTATTATAAGTACAAAATTAACATTGGTAATGCTTACAGTACTCCCAATTGCAGGTTTTGTTATAGCAAGAATAGGAAAGTCTCTTCGAAGAAAATCACTTAAAGCTCAAAATATGAATGGCACTCTACTTTCATATTTAGATGAAGCTGTTACTGGCCTTAGAATAATTAAAGCATTCAATGCAAAAAAATACTCCGAAGATAAATTCTACACTCATAATAACAATTACTCAAAAGTAATGATTGGCGTATTCCGCAGAGGTGATTTATCAGCTCCATTAAGTGAATTCTTTGGAATTATTGTTATATCCATAGTCTTATGGTATGGAGGGAAACTCATTCTTAGTGATAATAGCGCTATGGACGGCCCTACTTTCGTTTTCTATGTTACCTTATTTTCTCAGGTTATTCCTTCCATAAAGTCGTTTTCTAGTGGATATTATAGAATACAAAAGGGAATTGCTTCTGCACAGAGAATATGGGAAGTTGTTGATGCAGAAGACAATATACAAGAAAAACCTAATGCAAAAGCGAAATCTGATTTTAATAGTAATATTATTTATAATAATCTAAGCTTTAAATACGAAGACGATATTGTTCTTAATAATATAAATCTAGAGATAAATAAAGGTAAAACGATTGCTATTGTTGGAGCCTCAGGAGCAGGGAAATCAACTTTAGTAGATTTACTACCAAGATTTTACGACCCTACTGCTGGTAGTTTAAGCATTGATGGCTCAGATCTCAGAGATTTAAAAATTGAAGATATCCGTAGCTTAATGGGAATTGTTAATCAAGAGTCAATATTGTTCAATGACACTATTTTTAATAATATAGCTTTTGGAGTAATAAATGCAACCGAAGAATCTGTTATCTCAGCTGCAAAAGTAGCAAATGCACATGAATTTATATCACAATTACCTCAAGGATACTACACACATATTGGAGATAGAGGAAATAAATTGTCAGGAGGACAAAAGCAACGTATTAGTATTGCCAGGGCTGTTTTTAAAAATCCTCCAATAATGATTCTTGACGAAGCTACTTCATCCCTAGATACAGAATCAGAAAGTTTAGTACAAGAAGCATTAGACAATTTGATGCTAAATAGAACCTCTATAGTAATAGCTCATAGGCTTTCAACCATTAAAAATGCTGATGAAATAGTAGTTATGGATAAAGGTGAAATAGTTGAAAAAGGAAGTCATAGCGAACTTATTGAGCACAATGGTATTTATAGAAAACTTCACGATCTACAATCATTTAAGAAATAATCCTTAATATATTTATTAATAAAAACAGAATTATTATTTACGTGTGTAAATTTCGTATGAAAAGCTAAAGCTCCCTTCTTTTTCAGGTGGCATATCAGTTTTATCTATCAACTTCCATTCTGACTCATCAATACTAGGAAAAAATGTATCAGCATCAAAATCTTGATGTACTCTGGTAATATACAATTTATCAGCAATATCCATAAACTGACGATAAATGGACCCACCTCCCATGATAAAATTTTCACTATCAGCATCCATCAAATCAATTGCTTGTTCTATTGAATAAGCCATTTCACAACCTTCTATTTGCTCTCCGGCAATATCTGTAAGAATAATATTTCTACGGTTAGGCAATGGTCTAAAAGGAAGTGAATAAAATGTATTTTTACCCATAACAACAGTCTTCCCGGATGTAATTTTCTTAAATCGTTTTAAATCATCTGAAATATGCCAAAGTAAATCATTATCTTTTCCTATTGCGTAGTTTGAAGCTATTGCTACTATTATTGATATTGGTTTCATGGTATTGTTATAAAAAAATTTAGTACTTTATTAAACCGAAATTGCCCCTTTAATATGAGGATGAGATGTATAATTAACTAACTCAAAATCTTTATATTTAAAATCAAAAACTGATTTTATATCAGGATTTATCTTTAATTCCGGTAATTTATAAGGCTCACGAGTAAGCTGTAGTTTAACCTGCTCAATATGATTAAGATAGATATGTGCATCTCCCAAAGTATGAACAAACGTTCCTGGCTGAAGTCCTGTAACCTGAGCAAACATTTTTAATAAAATAGCATAAGAGGCAATATTAAAAGGTACACCGAGGAAAATATCTGCACTTCGTTGATATAACTGGCAACTTAATTTACCCTCAGCAACATAAAATTGAAATAGTATATGACAAGGAGGAAGATTCATATCATCCAATGCACCTACATTCCACGCGCTTACAATATGTCTTCTTGAATTTGGATTATTCTTAATAGCATCTATCACTTGAGATATTTGGTCTATATTTCCACCTTTATAATCAGGCCAAGAGCGCCATTGGTAACCATATATTGGTCCTAACTCACCATCCTCATCTGCCCATTCATTCCAAATTCTTACACCATTTTCCTGAAGATATTTGACATTAGTGCTGCCTTTCAAAAACCATAGTAATTCGTATATTATTGATTTTAAATGTAATTTCTTAGTTGTAAGTAAAGGAAATCCATCTGATAAATCAAAACGCATTTGATAACCGAATACACTTTTAGTACCAGTACCTGTACGATCTTCTTTTACAATTCCATTTTCTAAAACATGATCTAATAAATCTAAATATTGCCTCATATATTTAACATTTGTAATGCTCGTTTCGTAAAATTTCTGCTATCTATTATTAATGTGTTACATTAGTTAATTCCTCAGGGTTATGTTTATGCTTAAATAAAATTGCAAATGCAATTGCTATAACTAAAGAATAAGCGGAGAAAGTAAGCCATATTCCATGCCAATCGAAAGCTCCGGCATCATTTTTAAAATATGTATCTATCAACCAACCACTTGTCCAGCTACCAAAAATAGCTCCAAAACCATTAGTCATCATCATAAAGACTCCTTGAGCACTAGCTCTTATATTTGAAGTAGTTTGTGATTCAACATATAATGATCCTGATATATTAAAAAAATCGAAAGCCATTCCATACACAATATTTGATAATATTATCATCCAAAGTGCTTCTGCAGGATTTCCATAACCAAACAATCCAAAACGCAATACCCATGCAAACATACTCATTAACATAACCTTCTTAATTCCAAATTTCTTAAGGAAAAATGGAATAGCCAAAATGAAAAGTGTCTCAGAAATTTGAGAAATAGACATTATAATTGCCGGATATTTAACCGTAATTAAATCTTTATAAATATCAATCTTTGCAAAATCGTGTAGGAAAGTATCTCCATATGCATTAGTAAGTTGCAAAGATGCACCTAATAACATAGAGAATACGAAAAACATTGCCATCTTAGGATTAGCAAATAAAGAAAATGCCTTTAATCCAAGATTTTCAATTAATGACTTCTTCCCAACATTCTTATTTACCTCACATTTTGGAAGAGTAAAAGCATATATTCCCAAAATTAAAGAAGCTACTGATGCAACATAAAACTGCATAGCAGAAGTTTCAATCTTAAGTAAACTCACTGTCCACATTGCCACAATAAAACCTATGGTTCCAAATACCCTAATTGGAGGATAATTTTTAACAACATCTTTCCCATCCTTCTTTAAGGCACTATATGCCACAGTTATAGACAAGGATATTGTTGGCATATAAAAAATCATATTTAGCAACATCACCCAGAAAAACGTTGTTGGAGAATTTACAAAAGGCAAATAAAATAATATGGCTGCACCAAAGAGATGATATATGCCCAATAATTTCTCTGCATTTATCCACCTGTCGGCTATAATTCCTGATATTGCGGGCATAAAAAGTGATGCAATACCCATAGTAGAAAAAATTGCGCCAAAGTTAGTACCTGACCATTCTCTGTTCTGAAACCAATATCCACCAATCGTGATTAACCATGCTCCCCAAATAAAGAACTGTAAAAAGTTCATTAACACTAATCTATTCTTTAAACTCATAACTTTATTTTATAAATTTTTCCTTTTATTAATTTCGTCTCTAACCTTCGAAGCCTCTTCGTAATTCTCTTCTGCAATAAGCTCTTCCAAATACTTTTCCAACTCCTCAATACTTATTTCTTTATTTTCAACAGAGATTTCATCATCAAACTCTTCTTCTATACTTTCCTCTTCCATTGCTGTAATCTCAATAACTTCATCACTTGCATAAACAGGACAATCATATCTAACAGCTATTGCAACGGCATCAGAAGTACGGGAGTCTATTGCAAATTCTTTATTTCCATCAGAAAGTGTTATTAAAGAATAAAAAACTCCTTCGCTAAACTTAACAATATCTATTTCCTTTGGCACAATAGAATAAGTATCTAAAATATTCTTTAACAAATCATGGGTTAAAGGTCGGCTTGTAGTCATATCCTCCATAGCAATGGCAATAGCTTGTGCTTCAAAAGGACCAATAATAATTGGAATTCGTTTATTTGTCCCATCAACTTCTAATATTAATGCAAATGTACTAGATTGAAGATTACTTGTTGAAATCCCCACGATATTAAGTAATTGTCTTCCCATATTTAATAAAATATTTACCCTGCAAATGTATATTTAATATTTAATTCTGCTTTTCTTTATGGCGGCTAAAATTAATGAATTAATAAAAGCAAATTAAAAAGTTACTAAGAAAATATTAACGATTTATTAAAAAATTGCAAAATCAAGATATAGCTATTTTTACAAATCATTTTTAGTAAAATTCAGGCTATATTTTAATTATTTTCGCAAAAATATTTAGACTATGGATTTATTAGTGGCAGAGAATATACACAAAAGTTTTTCAAATCATAAGGCATTAAAGGGTGTAAGTATTAATGTACCTGAAGGAAGTATATTTGGACTTTTAGGGCCCAATGGAGCTGGTAAAACTACTTTAATTAGAATAATTAACCAGATTACAGCCCCTGATGAAGGAAAAATATATCTTAATGGTGAAACGCTCAAACCTAGTCACATTGAATATATTGGTTATTTGCCTGAAGAAAGAGGTCTTTATAAAAAAATGAAGATAGGAGAACAGGCAATATATTTAGCACAACTAAAAGGTCTAAGCAAAAGCGATGCTAAAAAACAACTAAAATATTGGTTTGAAAAATACGAAATTGACACTTGGTGGAACAGAAAAGTTGAAGAACTTTCAAAAGGAATGCAACAGAAAATACAGTTTATAGTAACCATTCTTCATAAACCTAAATTATTGATTTTTGATGAACCATTTAGTGGCTTCGATCCTGTTAATACAGAACTAATTAAAACAGAAATTCTCAACTTGAGAGATGAAGGAGCAACAGTTATTTTCTCAACGCATAATATGGCTTCTGTGGAAGAAATTTGCGACCATATAGCACTTATTAATAAGTCTGAAAAAATACTTGAGGGTAAAGTATACGATATAAAACAAACATATAAAAACAGTACTTTTGAGCTAGAATATGAAGCCAAAGAACTGGAATTATCAAAATTTCTACCTTCAAATTTTAACATCATAAGTAAAGATAAACTAGAAAAAGGCTATAAAGCTATTATACAACTTCCTGGCGATGAATATACTAACGAACTATTATCATTAATGATGCAAAATAGTAACATACATCTTTTTAAAGAAATTATTCCTAGTATGAATGAAATTTTTATCAGAAGAGTTACAGAAAAATAAAAATCAGTAAAAAATCTAATTATGAATAAAATTTGGCTAATAATACAACGTGAATACTTAAGCCGCGTACGCAAAAAAAGTTTCATAATAATGACAATTCTTGGTCCAATACTAATGGCAGCAATAATGATTGTCCCTGCTATTTTAGCCAGTATTGGTGATGAAACCAAAACTGTAGGTATTGTTGATGAAAGTGGATTTTTTATTGATGCCTTTGAGAATTCAACGAATATAAAATTCGAAGCTATGCATCTTGACATTGATGTAGCCAAACGTGATTATGAAAAACTAGGTTACAATATGGTTCTATATATTCCCAAACCAGCCTATACATATCCTAGTAAAATATTTATATATAGTAAAAAAGAACCAGGAATGAATGTTGAACAATACATTCAACGTAGCATAAATAATGACTTGAGAACTATGCGTTTAAAAGATGCGGGGGTAAGCGAGGAGCTTATTAGTGCTATGAAAAACAGTATCGATATTTCAAGTATTAAATTAACAGATCAAGGAGGCGAAGAAAAACGAGCAGGATCTCTATATTTTATAATTGGCTTAGTACTTTCTATTTCAATATATTTCTTTATTTTTCTTTATGGAACTCAGGTTATGCGAGGTGTAATAGAAGAAAAATCTAATAGAATTGTCGAAGTAATTATTTCTTCTTTAAAACCATTTCAGTTAATGATGGGAAAAATCGTTGGCATTGCAATGGTAGGATTAACACAATTTATTTTATGGGTGATTCTGACATCCGCAATTATGACTGGAGCAAAACTTGCTTTCTCAAATGAATTACAGCAAATTGAAAAATATCAAATGCAAAAAACAGGTCAAGTAATTGACCCTGCTAATACAGTAGAAGTGAATAGAAACTATGAAAAAACAGCGATGGTCTTTGAAGCTATAAAAAGCATCAACTTTAAGGTTATTATTTTTAGTTTCTTATTCTATTTCCTTTTTGGATATTTGATTTACGCTGCACTATTTGCTGCTATTGGCTCTTCTGTCGATTCTGAAGCTGATACTCAGCAATTTGTTTTACCGATTACGGTGCCTCTCTTAGTGGCTATTGCCACTGTACAAATGATTGCTAATAATCCTGATGGTCCTATTGCTTTCTGGATGTCAATGATTCCATTAACCTCTCCTATCAGTATGATGGCTAGAATTCCTTTTGGAGTACCTTATTGGCAAATAGGTTTATCGATGCTATTATTAGTTGGAAGCTTTGTTTTACTAACTTGGCTTGCGGGAAAGATATACCGAGTTGGAATTCTTATGTATGGTAAAAAACCTACATACAAAGAGTTAGCAAAATGGATTAAATACAAAGCTTAAGAAATATATTATAAAAGAATTCCTATATAATGCAAGATTTAAATCTACCCAAATTCCATTTTCAAATTCGCGAAAATACATCCGGAAAATTGGAGATTTTTGATAGTATTAGAAGAAAATATATTATTTTAACTCCTGAAGAGTGGGTAAGACAGAATTTTATAAGATTTCTTATTGAATACAAAAATTTTAGGGCTTCCTTAATGTCTATTGAAAAGGCTCTTAAAGTCAACAATCTATTAAAACGCACAGATATTGTACAATATAATAAGCAAGGTAAGCCTATTGTTATTGTAGAATGCAAAGCCCCACATATTAAGATTAATGAAGATACTTTTGCTCAGGCAGCAATGTATAATCTTAAAATGCAAGTTGATTATTTAATTATGACTAATGGATTAACACACTACATTTGTAAAGTAAATTATCATAACCATAAATTAGAATATTTAAAAGATATTCCTAATTTTAGAGACTTATAAATTATCAATCAAAGATGCCTGTTTATAATTTTATTATAGCCGTTATTACAATGATTAACACATTGTTATATTATTTACACTCACCTAATTATTAAAACTAAAATCATGAATCAATTAGGTCTTTTAAAAAAATGCTGCCAGGTTTACTACCTATACTTATTTTTATTATTGCAGATGAAATTTGGGGAACCCAAATAGGTTTAATTGTAGCAGTTGTGCTAGGAATATTGCAATTAATTTATTTTGCTATTAAGGATAAAAAACTTGAGAAATTTGTTCTTATGGATACTATTCTTATTACTATAATGGGTGGAGTGTCTATTATTCTACATAATGATTTATTTTTCAAACTTAAGCCAGCAATTATTGAATTGATATTAATAGCTGTATTAGCTTACTCAGTTTTATCTAAGAACAATTTAATGCTAAGTATGTCCAAAAGATATATCAAAGATTTGCAAACAAATGAGGCTCAAGAAGCAATTATGCGTAAGAGTATTAGAAATATGCTAATAATTTTAACAATACACCTTATCATACTGATATATAGTAGTTTCTGGATGAGTACAGAAGCTTGGGCTTTTGTTAGTACAGCCTTATTTTACATTATGATTTTCGGATATTTTGGAGTAGAATTTATAATTAGATACTTACAAAATAGAAAGAAAATAGATATAGAACTACTACCTATTGTTGACGAAGAAGGAAAGGTAATAGGCAAAGCCAGCAGAGAAGAATGTCACAAAAATCCAAATATAATATATCCGGTTGTAAGATTACATTTATTTAATAGAAAAAATGAAATTCTATTGCAGCGACGTAGTTTGAAAAGTGATATAGAACCGGGTAAGTGGGATGCCGCAGTAGCAGGTCATATCCGTTTCGGTGAAAATGCAGAACAAGCAATTATAAGAGAATGTGCTGAAGAATTGAATCATAAATTAGATAATTTTTCACCTATGTCAAAAAGGTTATTCAAAGCAAAAAACTCTACTGCACTAATGTTAGTTTATATTGGGATAATAGATAATTTGCCAAAACCTAATTATGATGAAGTGGAAGAAATTGGCTTTTTTAAGATTAATGAAATACCTCCTCTTATCAATAAAGGACTAACAACCAAAGGTTTAGAAGAAGAATATTTACAACTAAAATCAGTAAAATTTAAAAAATAAATCTTCTATTACTATTAGAATATATAAATACATTTTATAATGATATCAAAAAAAGAAATTATAGAAGCTCATAATAGAATAGAAAAATATATTCATAGAACTCCAATAATGAGTCCTGAATATATTAATAATCATTTAAGTTGTAATATTTATTTCAAATGCGAAAACTTCCAAAAAGTTGGAGCTTTTAAATCGCGAGGAGCCATAAATGCAGATGACGCTTATATGTCCATGATTGAAAATAAAATAATCCCGTCAAACAATCCTACTACTCTTGCAGATATATTACTCACTTCATCTGGAAAATCCACTTTCCCAATTATAAAAGAATATATTGAAAGAATATTTACTTGCAAAGAAAAAACAATTGTAGATGCAATGAAAATAATATTAGAAAGGATGAAAATCATTATAGAACCATCATCATCAACTGCTTTAGCAATTATTATGGAAAATAAAGACTATTTTAAGAACAAGAAAATAGGAATTATATTAAGTGGTGGAAATATAGATTTGAACATCTATTTCGATAGTTTTACAAATTAGATAATTATTTATATTCTTTAGATATGATAAACGCAAAATTATACTTACTACCAAATACCATTAGCGAAGGTGAATGGCAATATGTTATTCCCGTAGGTGTTAAAGAAAGGTCTCTACCAATAAGGCATTTTATTGTTGAAAACATAAGAACAGCAAGACGGTATTTGAGAAAGATAGGTTTCAATACGAATTTTGAAGAAGTAGAATTCTATGAGCTAAACAAACACACATTAGAGCAAGATATACCACAATTTGTCAAGCCACTAAAAGAAGGTTTTGATATGGCAATAATTAGTGAATCTGGATTACCATGTGTTGCTGACCCTGGAAATCATGTTGTACAATTAGCACAACAACAAGGAATAATAGTCGTACCATTAGTAGGGCCTTCTTCATTAATGATGGCTTTAATGGCTAGTGGTTTTAATGGTCAAAATTTTGCCTTTGTAGGTTATTTACCAATCGATAATGCACAAAAACTAAAAACTTTAAAACAATTAGAAAACAGAATTTATTCTGAAAATCAGACTCAAATTTTTATAGAAGCACCATATAGAAATCAAAAGCTTATGGAGTTTATTATCAAAAATGCCCAAGCAAGTACAAAATTATGTATTGCCAGAGACATAAGTGGACCGAAAGAAAAGATTTTGAGTAAAAGTATTTTAGAATGGCGTAAGGTTAAAATAAACATTCAAAAACAAAATACAGTATTCCTACTATATAAATAATGACAAAACAACAAGCTTTAAAATTATTAGGGTTATCAAATAATTCAACTAAATCAGAAATTAAAAAGGCCTTTCATAAGAAAGCTCTTCAGTTTCATCCAGATAGAAACCCAAATGGTCATACTCAACAACAATTTGTTGCAGTAGTTGAAGCTTATGAAATTCTTATTAAAAAAAAGAAATCAACAATCACTTTTGACAACACTGGTAATTCGTACAACAAAACATCGAATACACAAAAAACTCATTTCCATTTCAGGAATAAACATCATGTTCATAGAAACTATAGTGAGCATATTAGCAAAGAAGAATTCGAAGCTCGATACCAATATGCAAAAGAGAAATATGAGGAATATCTAAATAGAAAAAGTCAGAAAATTTACGATGAGAATTATAGTGATTACATCAATAGCAATAAAAGAAAGTTTGCAAAAATAATGGCGGCAACAGGCATATTGCTTATTATTTTGTTCTCATTAGATCATTATGTTCTGCCACATAGACTTTATAAAATAAATCTTAATAAAACAAAGTTTAAATACGAGTATAGAACTGGAAATGAGACATTTTACAGTTTTAAGTTTCTACATCAAAGAATATTTATTAGCGATAATTTTTTTCAAAATAACTACAATATAAATACAAGTACTATTATTACAACAACCCATATTTTTAAAGATGTATTAGAAGTAAAAAGAATTTCTAAAAATAAGAAATATCAAGTTAAAATAGCAGAACTTAATACAAGTTTACATTTTCATTTTATGTTAATTATGCTATTGTTGTTTATACCTACTATCACGTTTTGGGTTGAGCGACCAACTTTTAATTTTATCTTTTTCGGTGTTTATTACAATTTATATATATTCCCATTTTTAGTGGCCTTTCTATTACTTAATGATTTACGTATCTTACGTATTTTTGAAGGAGTATAATATATACTGACACAGTATATTATTCACCATAAAAAAGAATACTAATATTAAGAATACTAATATTATAAATCCTTATATTTGCAAAATATTAACCTGCATTATTCATACAAAAGCAAAGCGAACTGTACGAATAAGCAGTGAAAGCGGGATGCAATGCAGTAAATTACTCCCGAAACAAGTTCGGTACAGGCTGATTTAGAAAAACTTAAATTTGGGTATTTTTCAAATACCCAAATTTATTAGTTTTACCAATCGACAGAATTATTTGCAAATAATCCTGATTAAAATAGAATACTTTATGCATAAATTATTAATCTTCATTATTATAACTACAGTTATCTTCAGCTGGTCTTGTAAAAAAGAGCCAAAAGTTATAACCGTTACTGGTCATATTAGCAAAATAAATTCAAATGATAATATCTCAGGAGCGCATGTATATCTCGATTCTAAACAAATAATTGATGGTGTTTACAACTCTAACTTTAATAATATTGCCAATGTAGAAACAAACTCAGATGGTAATTATAGCTTTGAAATAGAACAAAGCAATACTGAAATTTATAGATTTAGAGTTATAAAAAACTCCTATTTCGAAATTGAAGAAACAGTCGCCGTAGAAGAGTTAGAAGAAAATGAAACATATAATAAAGATTTTAATTTAACAGGAGAATCATGGATTAATCTAAAAGTGAATAATACCATGCCGCAATCTACCAATGACGAGATAGATTATAGATATATAAACATTAATGTAGAAGGATTAGATTGCTGCAATAACGAAACTACTATCGGTATTGGTGCTGAATATTCCGAAGACAAATTATGCAGAACCCAAAGCGATGATTGGATTAAGTTAGAATGGGTAGTTAAAAAGAATGGAGGTCAAATATATCATAAGGATTCAATTTTTACCACCTTTGGACAAACAATTATTTATAACATAAATTACTAAAATTGAATAAGATACTAATTGTAGCACTTGGAGGAGCAATAGGAAGTAGTTTAAGGTATTTACTTGCTGCATTAATTCCACGCTTCATTGGAAAAATATTTCTTTGGGGTACATTTTCAGTAAATATTATTGGTTCTATTTTAATAGGAATCTTATGGGCGTATTTTGAAAATGAAAGTACTTCATTCAATCTAAAATTATTTTTGGTTGTAGGAGTTTTAGGAGGTTTTACAACATTCTCTTCATTTGCATTGGAAAGTATAAATTTATTTAGAACAGAAGATATTAAACTGGCTATTTTTTATATATTTGCAACCAATATTTTTGGTCTTTTCGGAGCATTTGGAGGATATTATCTCTCCAAAGAAATATTAACAATGTTGTATTAATAAGTATTTTAATAATTAAGTAATAATTGTTGAAAGATTGAAAATATATACTATCTTTGCAACAATGTTGCTTCATATACAAGAAGTATATTAATCACAAATTAAGACAATAGATGAAAAAACATCTTAATATTTACATAGAGGGGAAGCTTGATAATGCAGATTTTAATTTTTATTCACAGTCTGGTGCTTATAAATTTGATATTCACGCTGTTTACATGAATGGAGACAGTAGGCATGTTGATTTAGAAGCAGAGGGAAATGAAGAAGATTTAAATCAATATGTAGAGTTCTTAAAGAAGGGCCCACTTAGTAAACACATAGAACTTTTCAGAGTTGAGGAAGCTGAATTTGTTGGAATTGATGGTTTTAAATCACTGAAAGTACATAAAGACAACCTTACTTTTGGACAAAAGTTAAAGAAATTATTTAAAAAGTAAGAGAAATATAAAATATTTCTGAATCGAATTTATACAAATAGATTCGATTTTTTGCATTTTATAACCCAAATGATAATCTTATAAAGATTATTAGCCTGAATACACCTTAATCTTTACTCAATTGATAAATGATGTATGTATCTAGTTAAATGCATCCAAAATAGAAGTAACCATTTTGTTATAATCGAACTCACCATGTTTAGAAATTCCAAACCTAACTATAACCAATTTTTTCGAAGGAATAATATAAACTCTTTGGCCTTGATATCCATCTGCATAATAAATATCTTTTGGTGCATCTGGTAATTTATGTCCTGACTTATTAAGCCAAAATTGCGCACCATATTCACCATTTGAATTAGGAGCCTCTTGCTGAGAAAACTCAACCCATGAAGGATCAAGAATAGTATCATTTCTCCATATTCCATTCTTCAAATAAAGCAAACCAAAACGTGCCCAATCTCTAGCAGGTGCATATGTATATGACGAACCTACAAATGTTCCAACTGCATCAGTCTCTATTATAGTATGATTCATACCAATTTTATGAAAGATAGCTTTTTGTGGGAATACCCAATAATCGTGTACATTTGAAAATTGACGTTTTATAATTTCTTGAAGAATATTACTTGTTCCTGAAGAATAATACCAAACTGAATCAGGAGGATATTGTGCGGGAGATTTTAATGCATATTGAGCTATTGCCCCGCAACTATAAAGCATAATGGTAGCCTCAGAAATATCACCATAATCTTCCACCCATTTCAAACCAGAAGTCATATTCAATAAATTGCGTAATGTTATTTTAGACCTAACATCATTAGCCCATTCGTCAATTGGCGCAGGCTTATCAAGTTGTAATTTACCATCTTTTACCAACACTCCTATCATTGCATTTGTGATACTTTTACTCATAGACCAACCCAGTATTGGTGTAGTTTCATCAAAGCCTTCATTATATTTCTCCCACTTTACCAATGTATCATAAGCAACAATTATTGCTCTTGTATTCCCTTGATTCATAGCATTTTCAATGGCTTTGTTAAGCTTATTATCATTTACAAATGACAATATTGTATCTCTATCTTTATCTCCTTGTGGCCAATACACATCTGGCTGATATTCAATACTTTCACATTGTTTACAACTCTGACTTTTCACATAATTAATATCCTTATCACCTATCAATGCAACTCCTAAACCTTGCCTAAAAATAGCAGTTTGCTTTCCAAAACCGTAGAAATTACTCGTAACAATTTTAGAATCCATATCAACAGTCGTATTAGCTAAATTTACAGGAAAGAAATTAATATCCAATGCTTCTATACTTTCCTGAGTCCTACCGGCTACAAAAACTCCGGATGCAATATTTTTTGCAGCAAATCCTGTAAATATTGTGGCTCTATCAATAAGGTATTTTGCTAAAATGCCAAAAGCTAAAACTATTACAACCAAAATGCCAATGAGTAATTTTTTCATATCTTTATAAACTATATTTGTAATTATATTTGTTAAACAGATGGATATATATATTTCAGTACTTCCCTAAAAACCTGTTCAAAATTACAAAAATATTTATATATATTCTAATTTACTTTTTACTTCATTATTAAAAAAGTAAACAATAATGAAATTCGAAACAATCTTGATTATCATATACCGATAAAGTCTTTGAGTCAAATTGAGCAACAGGTAGTAGCTGAACAGAATCTTATTAAAAGTCTATTTAAAATAATGAATAAAAGAGTATCGTGGAGAGCGACATGGATAATATAGCATCTTTTAAAAAACAGAAAAGATATTCAGGATTAATGTGATATCAAATAGTGGTACTAGTAGTACCGATTTTAAAAATAGAAGTTATAAATTAATTAAAAAGCTTAAAACTAATTAATAAAAGTATTAATTATAAAAATTAAATACCAGCCATTTCCATAATATTATTTATTACGAATATTATGTTATCATAAGCTTTATTAAAAAAAATAGGCAAAAATAAAAGCCTAAAAAATCAATGATTCTTTAGGCTTTGATATTTAGATAACTAAAATACTATTTCTTAGGAATTTCTTTCAAAGTTTCTACCAAGAAGTCAAAGAATTTCTTAACAGTATCAATTTTAACTTTTTCATCGGGAGAATGTGGGAATCTAATTGTAGGTCCAAAAGATATCATATCCCATTTAGGATATACACTTCCTAACAAACCACATTCTAAACCGGCATGAATAGCTTTTATCTCTGGAATATTTCCAAATTGATTCTTATAAATGTTTTGCATTTCTTTAAGAATTGGAGAGTCTGGATTTGGTTTCCAACCAGGATAAGCACCAGCTAATTCAATATCAGCACCAGCAAGTCTGGCCAATGAAGTAAACATTTCGCCCAAATCTTCCTTAGCAGATTCTACAAAACTACGCATCAAAGCAGCAATGGTAACTTTATTACCTTCTGTTTGCACTATTGCTAAGTTTGTAGAAGTTTCAACCATATTTTCCATAGCATCACTCATACGAATAACACCATTAGGCGCAGCATAAACAAAATCAGTAACTTTCTGAGTTGTCGCCGCATCCATAACTTGTTCTGGCATATTTGTTTCTTCAGCTGTAAAACTTAAGTTAGGTTCTTTAGCTTTTAATTCAGCAATAAAAATATCTTGAAATTTATTAACACATTCCACAAATTTATCTTTCTTTTCTATTGGCACAACAACAGTAGCAAATGATTCACGAGGAATAGCATTTCTTAAACTACCTCCATTGATATCTGCAATTCGCATATCATAATGCTCAATAGCTGCTTTAATAAAACGGAAAAGCAATTTATTAGAATTTCCTCTATAAAGAATAATATCCAATCCTGAATGACCACCTTTAAGACCTGTTACTGCTAATTTAAAAGGCGTCATGCCCTCTGGTATAGCTTCTTTTTCAAAATCAAAAGTAACAGTAGCATCAATACCACCAGCACAACCAATGTATAATTCACCTTCATCTTCTGAATCAAGATTCATTAAAATATCACCTTTAAGAACTCCTGATTGTAAACCAAAAGCACCAGTCATTCCAGTTTCCTCATCAGAGGTGAAAAGAGCTTCTATTGGTCCATGAGGAATATCCTTAGATTCTAAAATAGTCATTGCTGCAGCAACACCCATTCCATTATCAGCCCCAAGTGTAGTTCCATTAGCAGTAACCCAATCACCATCAATATATGCGTCTATAGGGTCTTTTTCAAAGTCATGATCTTTATCGCTGTTTTTTTGAGGCACCATGTCCAAGTGACCTTGTAAAATAACACCTTTACGATCTTCCATTCCCTGAGTCGCAGGTTTACGAATAATAACGTTTCCTACTTCATCTTTTATAGTTTCCAGCCCTAAACCTTCACCAAAGTTAACCATAAACTCTTGTATTTTATCCTCATGCTTTGAAGGACGAGGAACCTGAGTCAATGCATAAAAGTTCTTCCAAACTTGTTTAGGCTCTAGATTTAAAATATCTTTACTCATGCGATTTTATATTTAAAATGTTAATAATTCTGAAGTGCCGAAAGTACAAAAAAAAGGCGAAGACAAACAAAAAAGGTCAGCACAAACTGACCTTTTTTAAATATTTTAACAAACGAAATATACCTATGACTTGATATTTGGCAATTGTAGTCCGTATCCTTTCTTTTTATCTTCAATTCTTAATAATATTGCGAATATTAGTGATAATGTAGAAAGACCAAGGAATAATAACATATCATAGAAATAATCATATCTAAGATTTAGCTTTTCCTTTTTAATCACATTATAAGCGCTTTGAGTACTATATTTCACTATCTGTTCAAACACAACATCTTCATCATCATTAAAATCTATATTGCTAATACCTTGATTAATACCAGAATAAATACCTGCCTCTACTTCTTCTTGATTTACATCTTTAAAAGGAACAGCCACATAATCAGTATATTGCACAATAGAATCAACAGCAGAACCAGTTGCTTTTTCTATAGCTATATCTATTTTCTTCTTAGAAAAATTCTTACCTGCAAATGCTTCATTCAACGACTGTGTTACAGCCCTCCTAACCAATTTTTTATTAGGAGATACGTCCGGATTAGTAGTGTTAAGAACAACACCTAATATAAGTGGGACAAGCATTAGTCCAATATTTTGTATCCAAAAAATTACAGCATAAGCGGTTCCTAATTGTTTTTCAGGAATAATTTTTGGAACTGAAGGCCACATTGCCGAAGGAACTAAAGAGAATCCTATTCCTAATATAATTACCATTACAGCAGCAATCCACCATGCATTAAGTGATGGAATAGAAAGAATACCATGAACAAATATAAGAATTAATGAACCAACAGCCATAATAGTTGCTCCTTTCCCATATTTATCATAAATACCTCCAAATAGTGGAGTTAAAAACATTGTTCCAAATGGTAATAAACCTGGGATAGTACCCGCCCAATATGGGTCAACATTATATTTGTTTATCATTAAATCAGTCGCATAAAATAAGAATGGGAATACTGCTGAATAAAACAATACACATAATATTGCTATATACCAAAATCCAAGATTACCAATAATTAAAAGTATATCTGAAATCTTAAATTCATCATCAGGATTAGAAACCTCCTCAGACTTACCCTCAGATTTATCTAATCTTCTATCTAATATAGAAAACAAAGAAAAGGAAATAACTCCTAATATCATTACTATCAATGCAAACATGATAGGAGCTGTAATAGTATAGTTTTTAGCAAGAGGTAAAGAAATCATTAATGCCAACATTGTACCCAAACGAGCAATTGACATTTGCATTCCCATTGCTAAAGCCATTTCTTTACCTTTAAACCAGCGAACTACAGCCTTAGAAATAGTAATTCCAATAGCCTCAGTACCAACTCCAAAAATTGCAAAACCTAAAGAAGAATAAAAAACTTGTGTTTTCATAGCTCCTACTAAAGGGATATTAACAACAGAACCATCAGCAAATTGATGCTTGATTGCCCAATAATTAATTGCAGTACCCACAAACATAATGATTGTTGCACCTAATCCTGTTTTTCTAACACCTAATTTATCAAGTATAAATCCACTGATAATTAGCATAAAAAAGAAAACATTAAACCAAGCATACGATGATGTATAAGTGCCAAAATCTTCACTATTCCATCCTAATATACTTTCTAACATTGGTTTTATTGAAGAAAGAGCATAATTAAAATAATAAGCTCCAAAAATTGCTAAGGATGCCAAAACTAATGCTAGCCATCTTGTTAGTGTTGATTCACGCAAAGACTTATTTATTTGTTCCATTATTTAGAATTTAATTTAGATTTGTAAAATAGCTTGCGAATTACGTCATTTTTTTTTTAATAGTCAATGTAAAATATCATGAATAAATAATATATATATCAATTTTACTTTATATACTCAACTTCTTTTATATCAAATGTTTGCACCCTATTATTAATGTATAATTTAAGAAAACCAAATTCATCTGTACCTAAAATGACACCTTCCTCAATACTGTTTTTTATCATAAAATGATGTTTTTCACCTTTCCAATATAACTTTTCATAATATAATTTATCCACCTTTTCTAAAAATGATTTATCGTCAAATGTTGGAATACATAATAAAATATTTTTCACCTTATCATAAATCTCTTTAACATTAATTTCCTTATCTAATATTTGATATAATGATATTGGGTTTGGAGCAGAACTATTAAAATTTGATTGATTAATGTTTAACCCGACGCCTATAATAGTTTTCTTCAAAGATATTCCTACAATTGTATTTTCTATAAGTATTCCTGCTATTTTTTTGTCATCGTAATAAATATCATTGGGCCATTTTACCCAAAGTTTTTCCATATTAACATAATGAGATAAAATTTTCAATAAACTTACTGATATCCATTTAGAAATATAAAATTGGTTAGTTGCTAATAAATTTTGGATATATAAGACAAAACTTATAAGTAAATTTTTATCTTTTTCACTTTCCCAAAAATTCTCACCCTGCCCCTTTCCATTAATTTGATAATCTGTCCTTAATAATACATTAACATCCTTATTATCAAGAATATAATGTTCCTTTATATAAGTATTGGTAGAATCACATTCGGCAACATATTTCTCAATCATGGAAATGGTTTGATTAGGCATAACAAATAATAAAAATCGTTAAAAATACATTACTTAAGCTATATTGAAAATAGTTGCTTGTTTAGACGGCAAATTTAATTAATTTTGCACTTCATTAATTTAAATAAATGTCGAAATATAAATCTAATTCAGAACAATTGGCCTTAAGTGTTGTAAATGCAATACAAGAGAAAAAAGGCGAAAACATAAAACTACTTGACCTTAGAGATTTAGATAAGTCAGTAAGTGACTTTTTTATTATTTGTGAAGCTCAAAGTAGTACTCAAGTAAATGCTATATTTGAAAGCATTGACGAAAATGTCAAGAAAGAACTTGATGAAGACCCTTTTCAAATTGAAGGCAAAGAAGCTGGTATATGGATATTAATGGATTATGTGGATGTTGTTGTTCATATTTTTCAACCGGAAGCTAGAGAATTTTATAGATTAGAAGCTTTATGGGCGGATGCTAAAGTTAGAAACTTCTAAATTAAGCTTTTATTTACAAAACAGTATAAAAAATTTATTTCATGGAAAATAATCAAAATAACAAAAAAGATAAAATACCCAACCCATTAAGAAATTCAAATCCTAAAAAAGGATTTAACTTTTACTGGGTATATGGCATTATTGCAGTAATATTTATCGCACTTACTATTTTCAACCCTTCGGAAGCTAATAAAGATAATCAGATACAAAAAGGGAAACTACTCGAAATACTTAAAAAAGGAGATGTAAGTAAAATTGTAGTTATTAATAAAGATGAGTATGCTGAAATTTATATTAAAAATGACAAAATCTCCAACTACCCTTCACTAACAAAAAAAGGACCTTTTAATGTTGGTACACCATATTTTATTTATAATGGTGATTTAGAAGACTTTGGTAAATTCATCTCCAAGGTACAAGAAGAAGCAAATATACCTGAAGAATCAAGAATATACATACAAAGAGAATCACGAACTGACTATAGTGGTCAGATTATGAGCTGGTTATTACCACTAGGATTAATAATATTGTTTTGGATATTTATTATGCGCAGAATGAGTGGCGGTGCCGGAGGCGGTGGCGGTCAAATTTTCAATATTGGAAAATCTAAAGCTCAACTTTTTGATGGAAAATTAAAAGTATCTGTTACTTTTAATGATGTTGCCGGACTTGATGAAGCAAAAGTAGAGATTATGGAAATCGTTGATTTCCTTAAAAATCCTAAAAAATATACCGAACTTGGAGGAAAAATACCTAAAGGAGCTTTATTAGTTGGCCCTCCAGGTACAGGTAAAACTCTTATTGCTAAAGCAGTAGCCGGAGAAGCCAAAGTACCATTCTTTTCATTATCGGGTTCGGACTTTGTGGAAATGTTTGTTGGAGTTGGGGCTTCAAGAGTTAGAGATTTGTTTAAAACCGCTAAGGAAAAAGCTCCTTGTATTGTATTTATTGATGAGATTGATGCTATTGGTAGAGCAAGAGGTAAAAATCAAATGACAGGTGCAAATGATGAAAGAGAAAACACCCTTAATCAACTACTAACAGAAATGG